>CAZFFP010000022.1:0-47202 GCA_964518215.1 uncultured Chitinophagaceae bacterium | reverse complement strand
CTCAAAATACTCCTATCGGATTTATCGCGGGGATATCTGCATCTTCTAATCAATCAGGTTTACATCCGGTTATTGCACTTAACAATACAGCCGGAAGTTGGAAGCCTTTGACCAATGCAACTAATTGTTCAGAGTGGCTGGAGTTAAATTTTGGTCAAAATACGATTGTTTATAATGTAGCATTACAAGGTGGATTATCTACTAATGAGCATCCATCTACTGTTAGCATTCAGCGATTAACCGGAACTAATCCAAATAGTTGTAGTAGTTGGACACAAATTGCTACGGCAAGTCTTTCAAACAACTCTACTGTTGTACAAGTTGACTTAACTCCTCCGCAATCTTCAACCCGAATTCGATTTGTACCTACTTCTGTAGCAAGCGGTAAAACTGTTGCTTTGAGAGTAGCTGTTAACTACAATACAATTGAAGCGAATACAGAAAACGCTAATTTCTGTGCATATTCTGAAGTTGAATTATCTAAAACTCCCGGAACCAGCAATTGGGTATTGCCTACCGGATTAGATCTCATATATGATATAGACAATTCTACTTCGTCTTACTCACTGAATAGTGATGTTATTAAAGTTTTTACAATGGGTTCTCCTGCTACGTTTAATATAGGAAACGCAGTTCCGGGTCCATCACATAGTTCGTATCACCGTTTTATAGATGTTTCCAATATTGTTGCGAGAACACAACCTGTAATATCTATTAATAGCAATGCTTCTAATATTACTCTTTGCGAATCGGGTGAAGTTACATTAACAGCCTCTTCAGGAGGGGGAACTGTGGTACAGAGAGAATGGTTGTTGTATCAAGGTACAAATGTTAATACTCCCCTTTGGTCTTCTACAGATATTACAGCACAATTCAATACCGCTCAAATTCCATTGCTTGCGGGCAATACCTACACGGTACGCTATCGCGAGCGTGAAGAATGTTGCGGATGGTCTCGTCCCGTATTTAGAAGTATTACCATAACTAATGCCCCCACTCCTCCCGATGCTCTAGTTAAAGATGTTAACTCAAATGTAACAGAGGTTTGTACCGGAGCACAAAACCTGAATATTTTGCCTCCTACCGGTGGTAGCGGAGGCACCGGTAATTGTATTTATGAATTTCGTTATCGGAATACTGATGGTGTTTATTCTAACTGGACGATTTGGGACGGCACTTTTACAGGTATTACCGTAGCAAGCAGCACCGGGCAGGTAATAATGGAAGTTAGAAGGGTGTGTGATGGAGGTGGCTGCCCGCCTTCCGACCCTGTTTCTATTTCATGGGATGTATTGCAACAGCCTATTACAGGGCAAATCATCAGCCTTTTGGATAACGAAATTTATACCATTTGTGCCGGCACTGCCATTGATGTTTATGTTATTAATGGTATTGGCGGGGTAAATGGAACCGATATTATAGAATGGAGTCCAAGTAATCCTCCCGGGCAATTAGGACCTTATGTTTCTGCAACAAGCGATATTGCGCCTACAGGTGCCGGTTGGTATCCCATTACACTTCCTTATATTGTTCCCGCTTATGTTGATATAAATACTAATGGCTTTATAGAATATGAAATGAGGTTCCGTACCAGGCGCGAATCTTCAGGGATAGGTTGCAATCCGGGTTCTTATGCCGTTACAGATTATATTTTCTTTGTAACTGATGGTGCGGCTATGCCTACTTTAGACAATGCCGATATTATTGATCCCATTGGGCTTGAAGCTAATCCGTCTCCTGAGGTTTGCGTGTATATTGATTTGCCTTGCGATGATCCAAAAACCAATGTTATTGGGAATCCTTGTCCTATTTTAACGTTGATAGACCCAAATGACGAACAAAAGGCATATTTTAAACCCGGTGATAACCAGTGCAACCCATTTGCTTATAAGTCTAATTATGTTACCGTATGGGAAGCATCAGGTGGTACTTTCATGCCCTATGGGGTATGGGACCCTGTAGATAATTTAACTGCCTGGCAATCGAATGCAGATGTAAATGGATGGATACCTGACGATAACAACCAAGGTATTGATGGCGATGCTTTTGTTATTTATTTGAATGGTAGTGGTGGCGGTGGAGGCTCTCTGCCACCAATAGATAAAGTTAATGATTGTATATCATACTGCTCTGATATTATGTGGGGCTTCATAGATGTGTGCGATGGAGTAGTTTATACGGTTTTTGAATATTATGTTTGCACCAACGATGGTTGTGATGTATTGTGTTTTGAAGAATTATTTCCAACTTTGACAGGTCCGAAGTGCAGAAGTGGTCAAATAGATAGTGGACTATACGTAATTGATTGTCCGGTTGACCCGTGTATTATTACTTGTTATGACGATTTTAATTCAGACATGACATGCGACTCTCTTTGGGAAAGTTCGGGTGATAATCCCGGCTATTCGGTTAATTGCCCCACTGATTGCGAATTAGTGTGTTATGATTATGATGATGATTATTTTCTTGTCCCTGTTCCATGCAATAATTATATTATATCTGAGGGTCCTTATAATGGATTTGGACCGGGTTATAGTACTGAATGTGGTGGCGGAGGCGGTACCGGAGACGGAGATTTTATTCAGAGTTTAGGTTTTGTTCCTTTAGATACAGGTACTGTAGTACTTAGTGCCAAAGGTAATTGTGGAGATTTTGGGCTTTGTGATGCACCGGCAGGAAGTGCTATTTGGTATGTGCGTCCTCAGCCGGTAGCCCAAAGTGTAGTTCCTGCACCGGATGCAGGTACCGAATTATGTACTTTCAACAATGTATCTGCCACATTTACAGGTGGTAGCGGGGGTATTACCAATGGAACTGAAGATAAATATCAATACTCTCTAAATGGGGGTAGTTCTTGGGTAGATTACACGCCCGGAGATCCTGTTGCTCCTACCCTAACAGGTGATGATATGCTTCAGATTAAAACATGGAGAGACACAACTGATGGCAGATTCTGTCATCCTTCTACAGATAATATTGTTACTTGGAATGTTATTGCCGACCCCACTCCGGCTGCATTGAGTTTCAATCTTGCGCCTAATAATCCTTTATGTGAGGGTGGTATGATTGCTTCTTCGGGCATTACTCCTGCTATTGAAACGGGCAGCACTTGCGCTACATTCTTTGAATATAGTGTAGATGGTGGCGCTAACTGGGCGGCTTACACGCTGGGTAGCAATATTGAAGCTACCAATATTGGTAATGATATGCTGAAAGTGCGCTCTTATATTTCTTGTGGCATCTGCACTACTCATACCGAATATGCTTGGGATATTGTAGCAGATCCGCTTATTGTTGAACAGCCACAAGATGTGTTTACTTGTGTTTATGGAGAAGCAACTATGTCTGTTGTAGTCGGTTCCGGCACCGGAACATTCTCTTTCGAATGGCTGCAATATAACGGGTTGGCATGTACAGGCACTCCAACTTCAGTAGGCACGGGCAATTCACTTACTGTTTCCGGAGCTACTTTAGACGACAGCAAATCCTATCAAGTAGTGATATCTCAAAGTGGATTAGGTTGTGCTCAACTTACATCGCAATGCACAAATGTTGCTATTGATCTCAATCCTGCGGCTACTACTTGGCTTGGAACAGAAAGCACCGATTGGTTTGATTATCGAAATTGGACCAATTGTGTACCTACTACAACCACTATTACTACCATTCAGAGCCATACCAACAGCCCTGTAATAAACACCACAATTAGCGCAGGTTCCACAATATTTAATTCATTTTATTCCGGTAAGACTGCAGTGAGTAAAAAGGTGTTTTTAGAACCGGGTGCATTGTTATTATTAGAACAAAACTCTCAAATAAGAATTAACGAGTTTTAGATATATACATATTATGTTCAACCGCCAAGAGAAGTCATTCTTTTGGCGGTTTTTTATACAAAGCGAGTTATTAATTATTACTTGCAACTTTCAAATTGCTTACTGAGAGTAATTGTGGCTAAATTATGTTCGCTCTGTTAATTCATCGAAAAAGAAATATCTCAACGCAACCATTTGACGAACTTTGCTATCTGAGAAGTTTATAGAGTTATAAGGTTATAAAGTTTTAAAAAGAATAAAGTGGCATTGAGAGCGGAACTACTTTATAACCTTATAACATTTACCTCCCGATTTTTTATACTTAAGATAAATCTCATTTGCCCGTCATGCTTCGTTTTTTTCTTTCCCTTTCATTTTTTCTTGTTTCGCTTTTTTATTCTTTAACTGCCACCGCACAATACATCCACGAGCCTAAAAACATCACCATAGTGCGCGATGCTTTTGGTGTGCCGCACATTTATGGAAAAACCGATGCAGATGTAGCTTATGGCTTGGCTTGGGCGCACAGCGAAGACGATTTTAAGCATATTCAGGAAAATTTATTAGCCGGAAAAAATATGCTAGGGCGTGTTCAGGGAAAAGATGGCGTATTGTTCGACTTTGGTTTGCAGTTTCTCAATATAGATTCATTTGTAGAGGCACGTTACGAAACAGATTTATCGCCCGAATACCGCAAAGTGTTGGAAGGCTATGTAGCAGGCATCAATGCTTATGCCCAGGCACATCCCAAAGAAGTGTTGTATAAAAAAGCGCTGCCCTTCACAGAAAAAGATGTGGTGAAAGGCGCTGTGCTTCAAACATCGCTCATGGCGGGCGTGGGCTTGGCGTTGAAATCAATCAAAGATGGGCGCATCGAAGAGTTTTATCAGATTAACGATGTGGGTTCTAATGCTATGGCAATAGCGCCCTCGCATACTGAAGATGGAAGTACATTTTTAGCCATCAATTCGCATCAACCATTAGAAGGAAGGTTTGCGTGGTATGAGGCGCATCTTTCGAGTGAAGAAGGTTGGGAAATTATTGGAGGTTTGTTTCCCGGAGGCACTACGATTTTTGTAGGAACCAATAAATATTTAGGTTGGGCGCACACGGTGAACTATCACACTTTTGGAGAGGTGTATGCCATTGAAGTAAATCCGAAAAACAAAAACCAATACAAGTATGATGGTGAGTGGCGCAATTTCGGCAAGCGCGAGGTGCGCCTGAAAGTGAAACTGGCAGGCATTAAAATTCCGGCAAAGAGAACCGTGTTGCTCACCGAATACGGACCCACTTTCAAAAACAAAAACGCATTGTATGCCATTCGTTTTCCGGCTTATGAAAATATTCAGGCAATAGAGCAATGGTATAAAATGAACAAGGCTAAAAATTTTACCGAGTTTGAAACTGCCGTTAAAATGGAAGCTATTCCGCTGTTCAATATAGTGTATGCCGATGTGGAAGGAAATATTTATCTGCATTCAGGCGGCATGATTCCCGAGCGCGACCCTGCATTGGATTGGAGTCAACCCATTGCCGGCACCTCATCGAAATACAAGTGGACTTCGTTGGTTCCTTATGAAGACAAACCAACCGTGCTCAATCCTTCCTGCGGATATGTTTACAATTGTAATCAAACGCCTTTGTTTGGCGCAGGCGGTGATTGTGAATGGCGAGGTAAAGATTTCTTAGGCTTGCATAAATTCACTTACAATCGTGGCGAGCGATTCAAATATTTGTTAGAAAACCATTCTGAAAAATTTTCTTGGGCAGATTTTCTGCGCATCAAATTCGATAAATCCTACCACAATATGCCCGGTTCAACTTATCTGAATGGATTCAGAAATCTTTATAATCTGGACGCAAAAAAATACCCCGACATTGCCGATGCCATAAGCAAATTCAAACGCTGGAATTTGCAAGGCGATATTGAAAACAAAGATGCAGCGCTGGCTTTGGTAACGCATGATTATTTGCTGAAAAAACTCAATGCGCCTTTCGCATTTTTTATGATTAACAAAGAGCCGGTTGCTGAAGCTGATGCTGTAGAAGCGGTTCGCTACGCTAAAAAATTTCTGGTGAAAAAGCATGGTAGCATAGATGTGCCCTTTGGCAATGTGCATCGCCACATCAGAGGCAATGTGAGCATTCCTGCCAGTGGTATGCGCGAAGTTGCCCGCGCTGCCGATGGAAAATTATTCGACAAGAAAAAAGGCATTTACAGAATTACGGGCGGAGATGGCTACATACAGATGGTGAAATTTTCAAAAGAAGACGAGGTGGAGATTCACTCCATAAATGCTTTTGGAGCATCGGCAAAACCCCAAAGCCCGCATTATACCGACCAGATGCAAATGTTTCAGAACGAACAATTCAGGCGCATGACCTTCAATAAAAAAGAAATTATTTCGCAAGCGAAAAAAATCTATCATCCCGGATTGGAAGAAGATGATTCTTCTGTGATGACGAAGCAGTAAATTTTTTCATCGGCATGTTTAATCTAATGCTCAATTGTTTTAAATATATTTAAGGATACTAAAAATCATGTTTCTATATTTTAATGAAAGCTATATAGAAATATGAATTGTTCTTATTTGGAAAACACAAAGCAGGGGCATTCATTTCAAAACGGTTTCGGTAAACATGAAAATTAAAAAAAATATTTTTAAGCATATTATTTTAAGAGCAACATTCCATAACTTAGGTGAAAATTTTTCACCATGAGAAAATATATCTTCTCTTTAGTTTTCCTGTTTTTGGGAATCACTTTAATGGCGGGAATCATTGATTTGAACAATCTTTACGATTACGCTTCACAACCTGTTCCTCCATATATTACAAAAAACAATACACCGCCCAATAATACTATAACCAATGAAGGCGCTACATTGGGCAGAGTTTTGTTTTATGATAAAAATCTTTCTGTAAACAATAGTGTTTCTTGCGGAACATGTCATCAACAACAATTTGCTTTCAGCGATACGGCACGTTTGAGCGTAGGTTTAGACGGAGGACTTACCGGCAGGCACTCCATGCGATTGGTCAATAGCAAGTTTGGAGTGGAACCGAAATTTTTCTGGAACGAAAGAGCCATCAGCCTCGAAGACCAAACCACAAAACCAATTCAAGACCATGTTGAAATGGGTTTTAGTGGGCTAAACGGTAACCCTGATATGGATTCACTGATTAGAAAATTGGAGAATGTTGATTATTATGAGCGATTATTCACGCTGGCGTTCGGCACTGCTGAAATAACTGAAGAAAAAATACAAAGGGCTTTGGCACAATTTATCAGAAGCATTCAATCTTTTGATTCTAAATATGATATTGGCAGAGCAATGGTGAATAACGATGCGGTCGATTTCTCAAATTTCACCATGCAGGAAAACATGGGTAAACGATTGTTTTTAGACCCGCCACCGCAAGGCGGAGCGGGCTGTCAGGGCTGTCATCGTGCCCCTGAATTTGATATTGACCCTAACACACAAAACAATGGCGTGGTACGCGATGCTATAGACCCTAATATACTTGACTTGAACAATACGCGTTCACCTTCACTGCGCGATTTGGTGAATCCACAAGGCATTCTAAATGGACCCTTAATGCACAACGGTAATTTCGTTTCATTAATGTCTGTTATTGATCATTATAACGCTGTTCCGATTGTTTCGGGTAATACATCTTTAGACCCACGACTAATAGG
Organism: uncultured Chitinophagaceae bacterium; assembly: GCA_964518215.1. Classification (GTDB taxonomy): domain Bacteria; phylum Bacteroidota; class Bacteroidia; order Chitinophagales; family CAIOSU01; genus CAYSGX01. The sequence continues at coordinate 39,684 of CAZFFP010000022.1, read as the reverse complement.
ACCCAATCAGCAGCCACAAAATTTGCAATTGACACAAAATCAAAAAGGAGCTTTAGTAGCTTTTCTAAGAACACTCACCGGAAACGAGATTTATACTGCAGATAAATGGAGCAATCCGTTCGATGCTCAGAATACTTTGACTTTATTGCCTGAAACAACTACTAACGTTCAAAATGATTTTGAAGAGAAGATAAGTATTTATCCTAATCCTGTTTCTGATAAATTATATTTTGAGCTGAAAGGCGATGATTACCTATTACATGTGTACGATATTAACGGGATATTAATCAAAACTAATCGCATTGGTTCACAGCACACAGAAGACTTTAGCTACATGCCCCAGGGTATATATATACTAAGCATTATAGAACTTAATAATAGGTCTATTTCCTTTAAAAAAATTATTAAGTACCAATAAATAAAGGAGATGTTTCAAAAGCTGTTTTGGCAAAGTAAATAAAGCAAATTGACTTACAACGGAAAGCTTTTTAAACTTTTAGGCAGCTTTCAATTTTAACCTTCAAATTCTTCAATAGTGTCTTTGATGATTTCGATACATTCGGCCAACTGATTTTCTTTGATGGTGAGCGGTGGAGCAAATCGAATTTTATCTCCGTGAGTGGGTTTAGCCAACAATCCGTTCTCCATCAGATTTAGACAGAAATTCCAGGCGGTATCTTCATTTTCTGCATTGATTTCGATGGCATTGAGTAATCCTTTGCCGCGCACTATTTTTATAAAGTCTGTGTCAATATCGCTTAATTCTTTTCTTAAAATTTCGCCCATTCGAAAGGCATTGTTTGCCAGTTGTTCGTTTTTTAAAACTTCCAGAGCAGCAATAGCAACACGACAAGCCAATGGGTTTCCTCCATAGGTTGAGCCATGCTCTCCCGGACGAATATTAAGCATTACTTCATCATCTGCGAGCACTGCCGATACAGGCAATACTCCTCCCGACAGTGCTTTGCCTAAAATCAAAATATCGGGTTTCACATTTTCATAATCGCAACACAACATTTTGCCGGTGCGAGCTAAGCCTGTTTGAATTTCATCGGCAATAATTAATACGTTATATTTTTTGCATAAATCATAAGCGCCCTTTAGATAGCCCTTATCCGGCACAATCACCCCTGCTTCGCCTTGAATTGGTTCTACCATAAATCCGGCTATTGTTTTGTCTTGCAATGCGGCTTCCAATGCATTGAGATTATTATATGGAATAATGATATAGCCGGGCATAAACGGACCGAAACCTTTGGTGCTCGATGGGTCGGTAGAAGAAGAAATGGCACCAAGAGTTCTGCCCCAAAAATTCCCTTCCACAAAAATAATTTTCGCTTCATTGGTCGGAATACCTTTCTTTTCATAGCCCCATTTACGGCATAGTTTAACAGCGGTTTCGCCACCTTCTACTCCGGTATTCATTGGAAGCACTTTATCGTAGCCAAACATTTGAGTAATGTATTGCTCATAAAATCCGAGTACATCATTATAAAATGCGCGCGATGTGAGTGTGAGTTGCTCCGCTTGAGCGTTTAAAGCTTTTATAATTGCAGGGTGACAATGCCCCTGATTTACTGCAGAATATGCTGAAAGAAAATCATAGTATTTTTTTCCTTCCACGTCCCAAACATGGACACCTTTACCTTTACTCAATACCACCGGAAGCGGATGATAGTTATGTGCTCCGTAACGTGCTTCTAATTCAATATATTCCTGAGATGTTGTTGTAGTCATTTTATTTTTTTATTCAGGCAAAGGTAACGGTCTTGTCTTAAAACTTTCTGACCCTTTTAACGAAAAAAAGGTAACTTCTCTTAATTCTTAAAAGAGAAACTGAAAATATGAAAAGGAGCAAAGCTCCCACATCAGGAGTTGTATAAAATTAACAATACTACACACAGCCAATCAATTTTTTAAGCAATGAATTAAAAACAATGCCACTTCTAAAAATAAAAGCTGCTATCCCAACATTTTCACTGCCAGATAAGCCATCAAACCGGTTGAAAGTTTAAGTGCATCTTCATCTGTATCGAATGTAGAACTATGAATATTTGGTGTAATTCCTTTAGTCGTATTTCCAAAATCAATTCTATAAAAGCAAGCAGGAAGATGATGGGGAAAGCGAAGTATTCTTCACTCATACGAATAGGCAAGTCTAAAATTTTATCGGAAGCTAAATGTTCTCCGGCTTTGCTTTTTTGCTCCTTAAGACTTTCATTATTACGCAAAACCGGCTAGCCTTTCAGAATTTTAATTCTCAGAATGAATGTTGCAGGTTTAATTTAACCAATTTCTTAGTATGAGATAATAGTATTGCATTGATTAAGAAAACGAATAGATAATACGTTATCTCCTAAATGAATTCTATCTGAATATTGGCATTAATATTTAGCTTCTTATTCTGCTCTTTTGCGCTTCGAACTAATGCTGCTACTTCTACATGCGAATTTCTCAATTCTTGAACGCGCTTTATCAGTTCTTCATCATCAATTCCATATCGTTCACGCATACTCCATATTTGAATATTCAGGTAGTTAATTTTGCTTTTCAATAAGGAAAACAAAATGTCTCCAGCTTCTTCCGGCATGTATGTGCCCTGAATCAAATTAATTTTTCCCTCCTGGGTTTTCAGACTGCTGTTGGATACTGAACCATTGAATTCAAGATCCAGATTTTCACTATTCATTTCGTGTTTCATCTTTTTTGATTTTTATTGTTGTTAAGCAAATAATTCAATCCGGAGCTTTTCAGGAGCACTACATTGATCAGCAACACCACAGAAATAATGCAATAGGAATACATCGAACCACTCAAAAGGTGAAACATAATGCTTATACACAGCCATATGACTGAGAGGACGAGATAAATGATGTGTCGTTTTGAATTATTCATAAATTTTTGATTAAATGTGTTATTGTCCCTGACCGAGCGAATAAGCTTGTTTACCGTCAAAGGAGTATAGGTTTTCGGTTTTAATAGTGTCAATGTTATTCTGCATAGCATTTTGCAGCAATTGAATAATATCATTCTTGGTTAAGGGATGATGGTTCAAAGGCTTGAAGCGGCAGCGCCAGTGGTCGGTGCAAAAAGTTTCGCTGAATCCATCGGGCCAAACTTTTATTCCTCTATTGGTAATCATGGAAAGAGTGGTGTTTTCGGTAGTAATACCGCTTACCATTTCAGCAAGTTCATCTGGGCTGTTTCCGTTCCAGTGAACAAATATATCAACGCCTTCAAGAGTCTTGTTGGCTTTAGGTTTTCTTTCATATTTAGGTAATTTCAGCTGATTGTTATTAGAGTAGTGAACCGCATTCAACACCATTGGTTTTTCGCCCAAATGACTGATAACAGCATCTGCAAATTCCGCAGTGCCTACTTTTCGGCTACTAATACCTTCCTTGAAAATATCATAGGTGTGTATTCCGCTTTCGATGGTTTTGAGCCATGCGTTTTGTACTGTTTCTGCCACTTCGGTTTGACCGATATGATTCAGCATGAGAATAGCACCTTGAAGCAAGCCCGAGGGGTTAGCCATGTTTTGTCCCGCTCTGCGCGGTGCCGAACCATGAATGGCTTCAAACATTGCGCATTCTTCACCAATATTGGCAGAGCCTGCCAGGCCCACCGAGCCGGCAATTTGTGCGGCTACATCTGATAGTACATCGCCATACAAATTGGGCATTACAATAACATCAAATACCTCGGGTGTATCGGCCATTTTCGCTGCTCCAATATCAATTATCCAGTGCTCGTTTTCTATTTCGGGATAATCTTTTGAAATCTCGTCAAATACCTGATGAAACAAGCCATCGGTTTGCTTCATAATATTATCCTTGGTGAAGCAGGTTACTTTTTTTCGGCCATATTGTTTGGCATACTCAAAAGCATACCTGACAATTTTTTCGCATCCCGGACGGCTGATAAGTTTCAGGCATTGCACCACTTCATCGGTTTGCTGATGTTCAATGCCAGCATACAAATCTTCTTCGTTTTCCCTTACAATAACTATATCCATTTGTGGATGCTTTGTTTTAACAAAGGGATGCAGGCTGATGCAGGGGCGAATATTGGCATACAACCCAAGAAATTTTCTAGTGGTAACATTCAAACTCTTATAACCACCTCCCTGTGGCGTGGTAATGGGTGCTTTCAGAAAAACCTTGTTTCTTCTGATGATGTCCCATGATTCTTTGGCAATTCCTGCAGTGTTTCCTGCCAGATAAACTTGTTCTCCCACCTCAATTTCTTCAATTTCTATTTCGGCTCCGGCTGCAAGTATTATTTTTAAAGTGGCATCCATTATTTCAGGACCGATGCCGTCTCCTTTTGCAACAGTGATTTTTGTCATGGCTGGTTGTTTTTTCATTTTTACAATGCAAAACTATGTTTGTCTTTTTATAAATGATAATTTAACTTTGAAATGATAATCATAAATTATTTTTATGAACTACACCTTAAATCAACTCAAAATATTTCTGAAAATATGCCAGACAGAAAGCATCACTAAAGCTGCCGAAGAACTGCATCTTACACAGCCGGCTGTATCGATTCAACTAAAAAATTTCCAGCAGCAATTTGATATTGCGCTGACCGAAGTGGTAAGTAAAAAACTCTATGTAACCGATTTCGGAAAAGAAATAGCAGCTGCAGCCGAGCGAATTTTAAACGAAGCTTATGCCATTAATTACAAAACTCAGGCATTTAAAGGGCAGCTTTCTGGCAGGCTAAAAATTTCGGTAGTTTCCACAGGAAAATATGTTATACCATATTTTCTTGCAGATTTTATTAAGCTTCACAACGGTATTGAATTGATACTTGATGTTACCAACAAATCAAAGGTGATAGAAAATCTGGAAAGCAATGAAGTCGACTTTTCGCTGGTTTCGGTAATGCCTCAGAAATTAAGATTAAACAAAGTTGAGTTGCTGCAAAACAAACTTTTTCTGGTTGGCAATGGCGAAATAAAATTCAAAAATAAAATCAACGACAGGAAAATATTCGATGAAATAGATCTTATTTACCGGGAATCAGGTTCGGGGACACGTTTTGTTATGGAAAGATTTATTGCCAGCAAAAAATTACCTGTAAGAAAAAAGATGGAGCTTACATCTAACGAAGCAGTAAAGCAAGCTGTCATTGCCGGATTGGGTTATTCTATTATGCCCCTCATAGGCATCAGAAACGAATTAATGAACGGACAGTTAAAAATTATTCCGGTAAAAAATTTCCCATTAAAATCAAACTGGAATCTTGTTTGGCTCAAAGACAAAAATCTTTCGCCTGTGGCGTCTGCGTATCTTGATTATATAAAGAAAGAAAAAGGCAACATTATAGATAAAACTTTCTCGTGGTATGAAGCTTTCTGATTTTAGAAAAGAAAAAAAATAGGTAATAAAATAAATATAGCATAAGTGCTTAATGCTGCAAAAAATTATTTCATCGTGCTTATGGCTAAAAAAGCCATCAAACCGGTTGAAAGTTTAAGTGCGTCTTCATCTATATCGAATGTAGAAGTATGAATATTTGATGTAATTCCTTGATCCGCATTTCCAACACCAATTCTATAAAAGCAAGCGGGAATATGATGTGAATAAAAAGCGAAATCTTCCGCTCCCATGCGCATGGGAAGGTCTAAAATTTTATCGGAAGACAAATATTCTCCGGCTTTGTTTTTAGTTTGCTCCGTAAGACTTTCATTATTCACCAAAACCGGATAGCCTTTCATAATGTTTAAATCGCAAGAGCAGCGGTTTTCTTCGCAAATTTTCTCAATTGTCTTTTGAATAAATGAGTGCATCTCATTACGTAAAGTTTCATCGAAACAACGCAGCGTGCCTTCGATATATATGCTATCAGGAATAATATTGGTAGCGCCTTTACCTTCAATATGTCCGAACGACAAAAGCACCGGTTTGTTCAAATCAGTTACACGCTCAAATGCGGAAATGATTTTCGCAACAGTAAACAGCGGATTAATTACTTCCTGCGGACGCGCAGCATGCCCGCCTTTGCCGATTACTTTTAAATAGATTTCATCTGCAGAAGCCATAAAAGGTCCGCTGCGAAAACCAACCTTACCAATTTGAATTTCGGGAGAAACATGAATGCCGAAAATGGCTTCGGGCTTCGGATTTTCGAGAACTCCTTCGGTAATCATAGCTGCCGCACCACTCGGCATTTTTTCTTCCGAAGGCTGAAAAATAAATTTTATGGTTCCTTCAAATTCATTGCGCAATGCGCTGAGAATTTTTGCAGTGCCTAATAAATTGGCGGTATGCACATCGTGCCCGCAGGCGTGCATCTTACCTTCGTTTTTCGATTTGTATGGAATATCTGAAGTTTCGAGAATAGGCAATGCATCCATATCGGCACGCAATGCCACACATTTTTTATCCGGATTTTTTCCTTGTAATAAAGCAACTACTCCTGTTTTAGCAATGCCTTTCACAAATGGAATATTATATTCCGTAAGTTTTTTACAAACTAATCCGGCAGTTTTTTCTTCTTCATAACCAAGTTCGGGACACTCATGAATAGCGCGCCTGATAGCTACTACTTCTCTAAAATTTTCTTCGGAAAGATTTTTTATGCGCTCTTTTAAATTCATCAGTAAAAGGAATGTAGTAATGGTTTTCAGGAAAAATTAGAAATCATCTGGCTTCAATTCTTCATTCACTATGAAAGCCCCGGGAAATTCCAAAATCAATTGTTGCAAAGCATTGTAAGCATCTATTTTATAAAGAAAATTCCCCACTCTTAATTTGAAATTAGGCGCTTGATAGGTAATGAAGGGTTTCATTTCAGGATGCGACTGATAGAGTTTTGCTTTTAGTTGATTTACTTCGGTGCGGTTATTTGTAGAAGTGATATGAATGCGATATCCGGTAATTCCACTTTGTTTTTCAGAGATTTTTAGATATTCTTCCTGCAATATTTTTATACTTGGCTCTGAATGTTCTGTTACGGTTCCCTGCGCATAAGATTCAGAAGAAACAACAACAATTACAGATAGCAATATCCAAATCGTAAGCTTGAAAATATTTGTAGTGTATGTGGTGAATAATTTCAGCATGTATATGAAGATAAAAATTCAATAAATTATAATCCCGAAACAATCTGAACACCTGTAGATGTGCCGATTCTGTCGGCACCGGCTTTAATAAGTTTCAATGCAGAATCGTGGTCTTTAATACCACCGGATGCTTTGATTTTGATTTTTTTGGGTAGTGTTTTTCGCATCAGTTTCACAGCTTCAACAGAAGCGCTTTTTTCAGCATACCCTGTTGAGGTTTTTACAAAATCAACTCCTGCTTTGGCACATATTTCACAGGCTTTAATGATTTCCTCATCGGTTAATACACCCGACTCAATAATTACTTTAATGATTTTGTTGTGCATGTGTGCCGCCATTACCACACTTTCAATATCATTTGCTACATTGTTGAAATCCTGATTTTTCATTCCTGCAATATTCATTACCATATCAATTTCATCAACACCTGCATCAATCACTTTTTTAACTTCTTCTACTTTAGCGGGAGTATGATTGTAACCAAACGGAAACCCAACCACAGTAACCACCTTAACGCCTGTATCTTTCACAAACAGATTCGCCTGTTTTACAAAATAAGGAATGACACACACACCCAAAAAATTATGTTGAATGGCTTCCTGACACAACAGAGAAACATCGGCAAGCGAACAATAAGGCTTGAGCAAAGTATGCTCTATGTATGTGTTTAGTTTTAGGTCGGTAGTGGTCATCATGTCTTGTTGAATCAAATAGAAATCAATTTTTAAAAATAAAACGTAATTTTTTTAAAAGATAATTTTAGTCAAATAAATCTGAAATGCGCGGAGCTACTTTTTCTTCATCAATTGCTCTCTAATCTTGCTTGAAAATTTCTCTTTAGGGTCTTTGGGTGTGGGCTTGCCATCTGGACGCTGTGCGCCACCTTCGGATGGCGCATCTGAACGACTAGTCTTCAAGCCTTTCAAATCGGAACTTTCCTCTTTTGCCTGACGCACTTCTTCGGGCTTTTCAATAGGTATGGTTCCATGGAAAAGGAAATAGCAGATTTCTTTGTTGATATCGTTCATCATGCGCTTGAACATTTCAAACGCTTCGAACTTATAAATCAGCAACGGATCTTTTTGCTCATACACTGCCGACTGCACCGATTGTTTCAACTCGTCCATTTCGCGTAAATGTTCTTTCCATGTTTCGTCAATAATACCGAGCGAAATAGATTTTTCAAAAGAGGTTACAATTTCTTTTCCTTTGGAATCAATGGTTTTCTGAATGTTCACAATCACATTTATAGCTTTCTTTCCATCGGTAAAAGGAAAGGAAGCATTGATAAAACGCTGGTCGTTTTGGCTGTGTATATGCTGAATGAAAGGAAAGCCTGTTTGTTGAATATGCTCGGTTTTACGCTTGTAAGTTTCTTTCACTTCGTGATATAATTTCGGAACAAGTGCGGAAGGTTTTTGAGCAGTGAAATCGGCTTCTGAAATTTGTGTTGCTAAAGCGAAGTATTTAATCACATCGAGTTTAAACCCTTCAAAGTTGGCATCTTCCTGATTGCGCGAAATAATTTCTTCGCACAAATCATAAAAAGTATTTGCCAAATCCACTTCGAGTCTTTCACCAAAGAGCGCGTTTCTTCTTTTGGTATAAATTACTTCGCGTTGCGCGTTCATCACATCGTCATATTCCAACAAGCGCTTGCGAATACCAAAATTGTTTTCTTCCACTTTTTTCTGTGCACGCTCTATTGATTTCGATACCATCGAATGTTGAATTACTTCTCCTTCGGCATAACCCATTTTGTCCATGAGCGAAGCAATTCGGTCGGAGCCGAAGAGGCGCATCAAATCGTCTTCGAGCGAAACAAAAAACTGTGAACTGCCCGGGTCGCCCTGCCTTCCTGCACGGCCGCGCAACTGCCTGTCCACACGTCTCGATTCGTGGCGCTCAGTGCCTACAATAGCCAAACCTCCGGCAGCTTTCACGGCTTCGCCAATTTTTATATCGGTGCCGCGCCCTGCCATGTTCGTTGCAATAGTTACAGTAGAAGGATTTCCTGCTTCGGCAACTATTTCGGCTTCGCGTTGATGTTGTTTGGCGTTGAGCACGTTGTGTTTAATGCCTTTCATTTTCAACATACGGCCCAGCAATTCTGAAACTTCTACCGAAGTGGTGCCTACCAATACGGGTCTGCCTTGTTGAGTCAACTCTACGATATGGTCAATAGAGGCATTATATTTTTCGCGTTTGGTTTTGTAAACCAAATCTTCCATGTCTTTGCGCACAATCGGTTTGTTGGTTGGAATTTCTACCACATCGAGTTTGTAAATTTCCCAAAGTTCGTTGGCTTCTGTTACCGCTGTTCCGGTCATACCACACAATTTGTGATACATGCGGAAGAAGTTTTGCAAAGTAACGGTGGCAAAGGTTTGCGTAGCGGCTTCTACTTTCACATTTTCTTTCGCTTCGATTGCCTGATGCAGCCCGTCAGAATATCTTCTGCCTTCCATAATCCGTCCGGTGTTCTCATCCACAATCTTCACTTTGCTATCCATCACCACATATTCCACATCGCGCTCAAACAAAGTAAAGGCTTTTAGTAATTGCTGAACGGTGTGTAGGCGTTCGCTCTTCACGGCAAAATCTTGCATAAGTTTATCTTTCTTCTGCAATTTTTCTTCATCAGAAATATTCATTCTTTCTATTTCAGCCACTTCAGAACCCACATCGGGCATAATGAAGAAATCGTGGTCTTCTCCTTCTTTAGTGATGTGCTCAATTCCTTTTTCAGCCAACTCTACCGAATTGTGTTTTTCTTCAATTACAAACAGCAATTCATCATCAACTATGTGCATGTTTTTTTGCTGGTCTTGCAGATAGTGGTTTTCGGTTTTCTGAAGAATTTGTTTGTTACCCGGTTCGCTTAAATATTTAATGAGCGGTGCATATCTGGGTAAAGCACGATGCGCACGCAGCAAAGCCAAACCGCCTGTTTTTTCATCTGTTTTTCCTTCTGAAATTAATTTTTTGGCATCGTTCAAAAACTGATTCACTTTCCTTTTCTGCGCTTCTACTAAAGATTGAATACGAGGCTTCATCTGGTGAAATTCCTGCTCATCGCCTTTAGGCACCGGACCAGAAATAATGAGCGGAGTTCTGGCATCGTCCACCAATACCGAATCCACTTCATCCACCATCGCATAATGTAGTTTGCCTTGCACCAATTCGTTAGGATTGCGACTCATATTGTCGCGCAGATAATCGAAACCAAACTCATTGTTGGTTCCGTAAGTGATGTGCGCTTTATAGGCCTGTTTTCTTTCGGGCGAATGAGGCTCGTATTTATCTATGCAATCTACTGTGAGTCCGAGGAAGTTGAAGATAGGCGCGTTCCATTCGCTGTCGCGTTTGGCAAGGTAATCGTTCACGGTTACGATATGCACGCCAAAGCCTGCCAAGCCGTTGAGATAAGCCGGCAGGGTTGCTACCAAAGTTTTACCTTCACCCGTTGCCATCTCAGAAATTTTTCCATCGTGCAGCACCATACCGCCAATCAATTGCACATCGTAATGCACCATGTTCCATTGAACGGTAGCGCCTGCGGCAGACCATGAATTTTTGTAAACGGCTTTATCATTTTTGATTTCGATAAAATCTTTTCCGGCAGTGGCAAGTGTTTTGTCCAATTCGGTAGCGGCTACTTCTAAGGTTGGGTTTTGCGAAAATCTTCTGGCGGTTTCTTTCACCACCGCGAACGCTTCGGGCAGTATTTCTTTCAGCACCTCTTCTAATTTCTCATCGCGCTCTTTGGTCAATTTGTCAGCCTGATTGTATAATTTTTCTTTTTCATCGGCATCCATGTCAGGTGCATCGGCTTGTGCTTTGAGATTTTCTATTTCGGTAGAAAGTTCTTTCAGGTAATCGTGAACTCTGTTTTTAAACTCCTGAGTTTTATTGCGCAGTTGGTCGTGGCTGAGCGATTGTAATTTATCAAACGCTGTATTTATTTCGGCAACCATGGGTTGCAACTGTTTTACATCGCGGTCTGACTTGTTTCCGAAAATGGAGGCAATGGCTTTATTAATGAAGTCTATCATCTGAAAAACGGGGTAATATTAGATTTTTTTGCGAAAGTGTAAAGTTAGTCAAAAATCGTGCAAGGATTTTCGCGGGGATTTCAACATTTTACTTGTCTGCACAGCTTCAAAAGCAAGATGAACAGCATTAAGGAAACCACTCTTTCGGTTGAGTCAAAACATTCAGCAATTTTTCTTCTTCCGAGTTTGCTTCAGGCTGAAAATTATAATCCCATCGAACTGTAGGAGGGAGGCTCATCAAAATAGATTCTATTCTGCCGTTGGTTTTCAAACCGAACAATGTTCCTTTGTCGTGAATGAGGTTGAACTCCACATAGCGCCCTCTGCGTATTTCCTGCCAGTATTTTTGCTGCTCGTTAAAGGTTGTATTTTTTCTTTGCTGAACAATGGGCAAGTAGCTGTCAACAAAAACTTTTCCAACTCCGGTTGTAAAATTGAACCAAAACTCTGCATCGAAATTTTCGGTGCCTCTTAAATAATCGAAAAACAATCCGCCAATGCCACGAGCTTCTTTTCGGTGATGATTATAAAAATAATTATCGCAGGCGGTTTTGAATTTCGGATACAACGAAGCATCAAAAGTATCGCAGGCAGTTTTTTGTGTTTGATGAAAATGTATAGCATCAGCTTCAAACAAATAATAGGGCGTTAAATCGGCACCACCACCAAACCATTGGTCTATGAGTGTTCCTACTTCATCATACAGTTCAAAATAACGATAGTTGGCATGAACCGTTGGCACAAAAGGATTGAATGGATGAATCACTAATGAAATGCCGCAGGCGAAAAAATTACCATGCTTTACATGGAGATTTTGTTGCATCACTTCGGGCAATACACCATGCACTACAGAAGTATTCACTCCGCCTTTTTCAAAAATATATCCCTTGGCAATTACTCTGGTTTTGCCTCCACCGCCACCTTCGCGCTGCCATTTGTCTTCAATAAAAGTTGCTTTACCATCTTCTTGTTCAAGTGCGTTGCAAATACTGTTCTGCAACTGGTGAATGAAGGCAACGAAGGGTTCTTTGTAAGATTTCATAAGAAATGGATTGATTATTTCAATGGAGTAAAAAACGAACATTTCATGAAAGAAATCACTCTTAAAATTCCTAAGAAGATACTTGAATTTTTCATGGAATTATTCAAACAGCTTGGCATTGAAATGAGCGTTTTGGAAGAAATTTCCGAAAAACATAAATCAGTGGTAAAAGTGCGCATCAATAGATTTGAATCAAATCCCGAACGACTGCTGAGCCGGGATGATGAAAAAGATAATTTCAAGTTTGAAGAATGATGTTCAGAATAAAAATGGAACCCGAAGTGCGTTTGGACATTCAGGAAAATATTGATTAGTATAATTTGCGGCAAAAAGGTTTGAGCAAGAGGCTTCATGAAACAATGTGGTCAAAAATAGTTAGTTTTTTGATAGAAACTGTTTAGATATTTGAAATGTCAATCGAAGAGGAAGTATATCCTGCTGGAGAGCAATCTGCCAATAATAGATCTATGTGTGGCGAAATACAGTTTACAAAAGGAGGGACTTTAATGCCCTTTTTTTTTACGTGATTTTTTCAGAACACTTTATGGCGAAACAAAACTCACTCAGAGGGGTTATTTTTAAAAAATGATACTACTTTATAAAGTTCTATTTTACCTCAAACCTTAATCCATAACTCATGCTAAACATGAAAACTGCAAATTGCGCACATTAAAAAACCCGCAAGCAATATTTACTACTCGCGGGTTTTTTATGAATACTTAATTAACGCTTACATCTGAGGTGTTTGTCCGATTTCTTCAGGCTTAAAAGGAATGTAAACAGGCTTCACACCATCCCAAACAAATTCGGTAGGCGGAATTGATGCTAATTCGCAATTGTGCTGACTGGCATCTGAATTTTGAGTAGCAAGATTAAAGAAAGAAGCCCCGGTGTTGTTGTTCAGACAAATTTTATATTCGGCAGGCATCACTCCGTTCACCATTAAATCAGGGTTTTCAAAGCCATCAAAAAGAATCATTGGAATATTATTACCAAAAGTGTTGAAGAGCATTTTACCCAAATCGCGCGAAGTATCGGGGGCTACTGCTGCTCTTGTAAAATTGTTGTTGTAAATATTAATAGCCGAAGGGTATTTGGAATATTCGGCATCTTCGGTTTGTCTGCCCATCATATCGAGATTCAACACGGCACAACCTACCGTGTTGTTGTTTTTCACTTCATTGTCAAACGCATCTACATATTGGGTAGCCATAAACATCAGCCCTACACCGGGAGGCACTAATGAAACGCTGATACCTAAAGGAGAGAAGTTAAAGTGATTGTTGTCTTCAACTAAATTTTTGTAAACGCGAATATTTTTGCCGTTTTTCTTAGGCAAATCAGGCAAATCGAAAATCAGGATGCCACCGGTATTGTTGCGCACGGTATTGCCATATACTTCAGCATTAATAGTGTTTTCCACTTCAATACCCGCCACATTTCTTTCTACCAAATTATTTCTCACAATAGCATTTTCAGATTGCCCTACATAAATACCGGCATCTGCTGCACCGCGGGCAATACATTCTTCCATCAACACATTTTTACAAAACACCGGATAGATACCATAAGCGCCATTCATGCTGTCACCATCGGCAGTCCACTCTACGCGCAGTCTGCGGAAAGTAACCCCGTAAGCTGCTTGCACTTTAATGCCATCGCCTTTCACATCAAGAATGGCAAGGTCCTGAATGGTGAAATGATTCGCCATAATTTTCACCCCTTCGGCTCCATCGGTTTGTTCCGAGAAATCAAAAATGGTTTTATCCATGCCTTTGCCCAAAAGTGTTACACTGTCCACGCCCTCAAGAGTCAGACTGTTGTTGAATTTGAAAACACCTTCTCCGAAAAAAATAGTGTCTCCGGGTTCGGCATTGATGAGTGCCGTTTGAACGGTGCGCTGGTCGTCATCACCGGGTAATATCAGGTTGGTATTGTTGGTAGTAGATTCGTTGCACGAAATTAAAAAAACCAAAAAGCCTAAAAATGGGAGCAGAATTTTTTTCATGAAAATTGAACAATTTTGTGGTTAAGAATGAAAAACGAAAATAAGGGATAATAGTTTACTCGTGTTTACCTGAATATTAAATATTTTGACAATTATGGCAGAGAAATTAAACATCAAAACTAATGGTAAATGAAGTGAATGACATTGAAATGCCGGGTATTCATCCTTACTGTTCCATTGTTGAAAACATCCTTTGAATTTCCCGAGTAGAAAATTTTACTTTCACACCCGTTTACAGTTTATAATGAATGAGTCAGAACAGAAATTTTGATGTTGCTTTCAGCACTATAGCAGGGAGTTCATTTCCGAATTTTTTGGAGGTTTTTAAGGGAAGAAAAACCGACAGCAAATATTTGAAACGAAAAATATTTTCAGGGGCGGTGAGTGCCGTGTCTGAGCCTTTCCGCTGGTGGGAAGAATTGCGCTATGGCAATGTAATTAAGAATACTCCTATTCCTGACAATCCTGTTTTTATATTGGGGCATTGGCGCAGCGGCACTACATTATTACACAACCTCATGTGCCAGGACCCTCAGTTTGCTTTTGTTACCACTTATCAGGGCGTGTTTCCGAATTTACTTTTAGGCAGCAAGTGGTTGTTTAAAAATATTATGAAACAACTCACTCCCGACAAACGCCCTTCCGACAACATGGCGCTTTCGCCCGATTTTCCGCAGGAAGAAGAATTTGCTTTGGGAAATATGAATCCTTACAGCTTATATCATTTCTGGTATTTTCCTAATCACATCTTCGATTATTATGAAAAATATATCCGCTTCAACGGAGTGTCTGATGAAGTAAAACAACGATGGGTTAGCGATTATAAAATTCTGGTTAAGAAAAGTTTGCTGAATCATAATAAACAGCAGTTTATTTCAAAAAATCCTCCGCATACCGGCAGAATAAAAATTTTGTTAGAAGCATTTCCCAATGCCAAGTTCATTTACATTTATCGCAACCCGATTGTAATTTTTGAATCTACCAGAAAACTGATTACCAGCACCATTCCAGCGCTGCAATTTCAACAAACTGCCGATGGTTGGGCAGAGGCTTCCATTTTTGAACTTTATAAAAGAATAATCAGCGATTATGAAAACGCCAAATCGCTTATACCTGAAGGCAATTTGGTAGAAGTGAAATTTGAATCGTTCGAAACAGACCTTATCGGGCATCTGAAACATATTTACGATTCGCTGCAATTGTCAGGTTATGAAAATGCTTTACCCCATTTCAAGGCATACGCCAATGCTCAGAAAAAATATGAGAAAAATTCTTACAATTATTCCAAAGAAAAAGTAGCCGAAATTATCAGCCACTGGGAATTTTCCATGAAACAATACGGCTATGAATTGCCTGAAAATATGATCTTGGTGTAGTAAATATTTTATGAATTGTATTTTGGGCTTTTCATAGTGGAGATAAAACTATTATTGATTATCAATTTTAGTTTCAAATACAAATAATTGAATTTGGTCGAAAAACTTTACCGGACTATTGACTTTGGTAGCTGAGAGATATAGCCTTATTTTAAAAATAATTTTCTATTAATCTTATTAATCTGTCTGTATGCCAACCTGTAAGTTTACATCCTATTGAGTTTGTTTGTTGATTTTAATAGGTTTCTTCCAACTTCCATATTTTCGCATTGCCATGTTTGAAAAACTCACTGCTGTAAAAGCCATTCAGATATATCAACTGTTTCGATTCGGGGCTGTGTTTATTACAGGTATTATTTTGGCTAAAAGCGGTTTTTCTAAAGAAGATATTGGCGCTTACGAAACTTTTCTGCTCATCAGTTTTGCAGTTTCTTTTTTCTGGATTTCGGGCATTACCAATACTTTTCTGGCGCAGTTTCCCCAAAACGTCTCTTCTCAACCGGTATTGATTTTCAATACGGTATTGAGTTTGTTTTCGATGTCGTTGATTGCAGCAATTTTTATTTTATTGCTTTGGTTTTTTTCTGCCATTCAATCGCCATATATTTTTCTTATTTCGCTTTATGTTTTGTTGGCTTTGCCTTCCTATCTCAACGAGTATATTTTATTGGTTCACGAAGAAAACCAATGGCTTATCGGCTATGCTGTATTTTCTTTTGTGCTTCATGTGGGATTGATTTTATCTGCCATATTTTTTTCCGGAACTATCGAAATGGCTTTGTGGGCAATGATATTTTTGGCAGTAATTAAGTTGATAGTATTATTCTTTCTGCTGAGAAAATATGCAGCGATTCACACAGACACAGTTCAACTGAAATTATTGTTGACAGGTGCACTTCCATTAGCCATCAGTTATTTGCTGAGTGGCTCTGCCGAAGTGATAGACAGCGTATTGGTAAAATACTTTTATGACGAAGCATCTTTCGCGGTGTTTCGATACGGGGCGCGGGAATTCCCAATTGTACTGTTGATGGCAAATGCTTTCAGCAGTGCCGCTATTCCTAAAGTTGCGGCTGATAAAGCATTGGGGTTGCAACTGATTAAAGACAACAGCGTGCAACTGTATCATTTATTTTTCCCTGTTACATTGGTTTTAATGTATTTCAGCAAAACTATTTATGGCTTTGTTTTCAGTCCCGAATTTGTACAGAGCGCTTATATTTTCAATATCTATTTACTGCTTATCATCAGTAGATTATTGTTTCCTCAAACTATTATGAACGGCTTGGGAAGAAATCGTTTTTTGATGGTGTCGGCAGGTGTAGAAGTGGTGTTGAATGTTATTTGCAGTTATGTTTTGATGCAGCAGTTTGGTTTAATCGGCATTGCTATGGGCAGCGTAATAGCGCATCTTGCAGACAAGTTATTGTTGATTGCATATTGTTATTTCAGGTTAGGTATTGCGCCATCAGAATATGCTCAGGTTTTTCAGCATACATTTTATTCATTAGTATTGCTGGTGGTTGCCTATCTCATTTCTTTTGTGTGAAGCACGTAAATCATTCTTTCACAAATACCACCTGCTCATCGGCAATGGTTTCAATTCCTTTAAATTTCAGGAGTAGTCGCACCACCGTCAAAACATCTTTCTGGCAATAAGTAACTATTCGTTCGAGATTGTTTTCGTGCCAATAAACTTTGCCGACATCTTTTCCGCTGATGTCATCTTTTGGTGTGGGAATATCGAATAATGCAGCAAGCAACCTCAACGAAGTGAAATTCTTATAGTCGCCAAATTTCCATTGCAACATGGTATCTATGTTTTTTACTTCCCAGGGCTTCAGTCCACTAATATCGAGCGACCCCGGAAGTTTGATGCCGTTGACCAACATGCGCCTGCACAAAAAAGGTATATCGAACTCATTAATATTGTGTCCGCAGAAAAAATGCATGGAGCGATTAGTAAAATTTTTGTTGAGCATAGAGGCAAAATCTGAAAGCACCTGTTTTTCATCGTGCCCCGCAAACGAACGGATGCGCAGAATTCTTTCATTATCGTGCTTCACCAAAATGCCTACCGAAATACAAATTACTTTTCCGTATTCGGCATAGATGCCTGCATTCTGAAAAAAATGCTCGTTCACATTCAGGTCGCCTTCTTTGTTTTGCCTATCGAAACGCTCGTGCCACAAATCGCGAAAAGGTTGCGGAAGCGTTTCAAAATCTTTCGCCATAGGAACGGTTTCAATGTCAATGTATATGGCATTTTCGGGATTTACATGTTCGAGCATAAGAACGATTTAAAAAACAGTTACAATTTTTTTGCTGTCCGCTTAGGTATTACCTTTAGGAATATTCAAAAATATCAAAAAGCATTTTATGGGCTCGCCCCAATTACAAAATGATGATGCAAAGCAACACAAAAAGCGCAACTATTTGGTTGTAGTTATTGTAATTCTGACATTGCTCAACGGATATTTCGCATTCAATCACTGGACTACTAAAAAGAAAACCGACCACCTCGAATCGAAAAGGCAGGAAATTGATTCTATATATGCCGCTACCCTTGCCGAACTCGACAAAACTGACCGGCAACTCGATTCGCTGAAAGGCAAAAACAATAAGTTAGACGAGCTACTTGCCAATCGCGAAAAAGAGATTACAGAAAGAAAAAAAATGATTGAAGAGTTGATGCTGAAAAATGATATTACACTGCTCGATTTGAATGCGGCAAAAAAGATGGTGCAAACACTTAAAAATGATAATTTCAAATTCAAAGACGATATAAATTTACTGAACGACCAAATAGCCATATTAACCCAACAACGCGACTCGTTGTATGCAAGTTTGGAAGAAACTAATTTGGCGCTCGAAGCCATGCTGGAACAACAAAAATCGCTCGAGGAAAAAGTATTGATAGGTGCATTGCTCAAGCCTGAAAATATTGTGGGAACAGGTATTCGCAGCCGCAGCAACGGCAGCGAAACCGAAACTAATATTGCCAAAAAAGCCGAGAAGCTGAAAATATGTTTCGATATTCCCGAAAACAGAACTCAGCCTGCGGGCAACCGCGAAATTTATGTTCGTTTATTGCACCCCTCTGGCGTAACGCTTGCCATCGAGTCGCAAGGTTCGGGGAGCATCCTTGATAAAGAGTCGAATGCACCGATGCAATACACTCTTTCTGCACGATTCGATTATAACGGAATGAAAAAAAATATTTGTGTTACCTGGGCGCAAAGCACCAATTTTACCAATGGCAGTTATAAAGTTTTGTTGTATCAGGATGGTTATTTTCTTACCGAAGGCTCTTTTGTTTTGAAGTAAAATAGTGATGGCAAATTTTTTCTTTCTTTTTCCTTTATTCATGGTTTTTATTTTTTCTGCCGAAAATATATTTTGCCAGACATCTACCATTCCCGTTGGTCATTCGCATAACGATTACACCCGAAAACGCCCGCTTTACGATGCTTTGGAAACAGGGTTCATGAGCGTGGAAGTGGATGTGTTTTATCGCAATGGAAAATTTTTAGTGGCTCATACGGTTTTGGGAATCAGAAAAAGAAAAACTTTGGAAAAACTTTACCTGGAGCCACTCCAAAAAATTGCCAACAAAAACAGCGGAAAAATTTATCCGAATAGTGCTGCTCCTTTAGAATTAATGATAGATACCAAAGGCGCATGGACCAACGAAAACATCAGGGAACTAGAGCGTTTGTTAGCTTCTTATAAAAACTTGTGGGTGATTTATAATGGCGAAAACGAAATGATTTTCAATGGCGCAATAAGGGTGCTGCTATCGGGAGGAGGATATACCGGACTGATAAAGAATGATAATCCCCGCTTACTTTCAGTAGATGCCGGTTTGGGCGATATAAAATCTGATTTGCCTGCTGAAATCATTGGTCGCAACAGCGCTCATTACCGAAGTGTGTTGAGTTGGCGCGGCAGAGGAAATATTCCTTCGGAAGAAAAAGAAAAGCTGCAACAAATATGCGCGGAAGCTAAACTTTATAACCGAAAAGTGCGCTTGTGGGCTTGCCCCAATAAAACTCAGGTATGGAAAGTATTGCTCGATGCCGGAGTGGGTTGGGTGAATGTAGATAAACTGAAAAAATTCAGAGCATATTATTTGGAAGAATATTTGCCCGAAAGTATCGGGAGCGAATAAAGTGCAGTTAGTTCAAAGCCTTAAAAGCATATCCCTGATGGCTGAAATAATCTAAAACTAAAGGCAAACAAATTTTCAATCTTTCGAATCCTTTATGCGAATCGTGAAAAACCAAGATAGAACCGGATTGCGCATGTTTTCTGCAATTTTCAAAACATTGTACTCCGCTGAGCCGGTGGTCAAAGTCGCCACTTAACACATCCCACATAACTATTTGATAATGCTTTTTAAGATGATGATATTGGGCAAATGATATTCTGCCATAAGGAGGGCGAAAAAGCGCTGGTTTTTTTTTATCGGGTTTTTGCTGAAGTATAAGACTGCATTTTTCTATATCGTCATAATAAATTTCATCTGGGGTTTCCCAACCATTCAAATGATGGAATGAATGATTTCCGATGAAATGTTTTGCCGTTACTATATCATTGAAAATTTCAGGAAAACGTTGCACGTTTTTTCCCAAAACAAAAAAAGTGGCGAGGGCATTATATTTCTTCAATTGCTCTAAAACCCATGCAGTAATTTCGGGTGTAGGTCCGTCATCGAAAGTGAGATAAACCACTTTTTCATTCGTATCAACCGACCAAAGTGCCGAAGGAAAAATAGATTTAAAAAGCGAAGGTGTTTTAATGAAATACATCGAAACGAAAATACATCAGTTAATAATACTTCTCTAATTCTGTTGCCATTGGTTGACCTCTGCATCCGTAAAAATCTAATAGCTTTGCCAAAAAATATTTCATGTATTACATCGCTAAATTCCTGTATTGGCTGGCAGGTTGGAAATTAGATGACAGAATGCCCAAAGAAGTGCGTAAGTGCGTAATGACCGCAGCACCTCATACCAGCAACTGGGATTTTGTTTTTGCACGGATTGCTTTTCTTTTAATGGGCATTCCTGTGCGCTTCACTGTAAAAAAAGAATGGATGCGGTTTCCGGCAAATCTCTTTATGGGACCTTTAGGCGCCATTGCTATTGACAGAAGCCCTCGGAAGCCGGGGGAGCAGCGCAAAAGCATGGTGGAAGCCATGACCGATATGTTCAACGGGCGCGAAGAATTAGTGATTATGGTTACTCCTGAAGGCACCCGAAAAAGAGTTACTAAATGGAAAACGGGTTTCTATTATGTGGCACTAAATGCAGGCGTTCCGATTACATTGGGCTACCTCGATTATAAAAATAAAGTAGCAGGTGTTGGCAAAGTAATTTATCCTTCGGGAGATTATTATAAAGACATGCGCGAACTGCTCGATTTCTATAAAGACATACCTCCCTGCCATCCCGAACTGTTTGCTTTAGATGAAGAAATCATGAAGATGTCAGAAAAATAAATTTCGACAGTATATCAATCGGGCAATTATAAATCACCACACATCTCTTCATCAGTCAATGAACCTTATTCACCCTGCATTATATGTGAAATATACCCGCAAAAAGGGCAGGGGCGTATTTGTTCGCGATGATATTTCTGCCAACACAGTAATTGAAGTTGCCCCCGTAATAGTTTTGCCGAAGGAAGAAAGAAAGTGGATAGACAAATCTGTGCTGTTCAATTATTATTTTTTATGGGGCGATGACGACAGCCTTACTGCCATCAGTTTAGGGTATGGCTCTATTTACAATCATTCATACAACCCTAACATTGAATATGAAGCCGATTATGAAAATGATATTCTCACTTTTACAACCTTGCGCGATATAAAAGCGGGCGAAGAGTTACTGGTGAATTACAATTGCGACCCCGAAAATCAAACGCCTGTTTGGTTTGATGTGAAGTAAAAAATATTTTCTGGAATGGCGGCACAATAATTGCTAAATTTACAGGAACAAAATCCTTATCCTTATGAAAAAATTCATTGCAATCTTCGTTTTTGTTGCTTTTGCTTTTCAAATGCAAGCCAACAACTTAATTTCTTCAGAAAAAATTTCTTCGGAATTTACCACTGAATACACTTCTGAAAGCTCCGATGCCGACATGATGTCTGCTTTTTGTGACGACCACGACAAAGCTTCGGGCAAAAAATCTAAAAAATGCTGTAAAGGCAAAGACGCCAAAGAATGTTGTAAAAACAAAAAAGATGGTGCTTCGTCCACTGCATGTGCAGGCAAATCTGCTGAAGCAGGTGCGGCCAAACCTGCTTGTTGTGCCGCTAAAGCTGCCGAAGGCGCTCCTAAAGGCGGTTGCTCCGGTCATCAACACGGTGGAGGTGGTCATCAACATCAGCACGGTGGTCATTAATCAGTTGTTATAAATTTTTCTTTAAGCCCCTGTATCAGGGGCTTTTTTGTTTGTTGTAGTTTTGCTTTCCGCAAAAACATAACTCTAATACTCCCGTGAATCATTCCTCAGTAATTCAACTCACCGATACCCACTGTCATTTATACAGCAAACAATTCGACAACGACCGCGATGCCATGCTGCAAAAAGCAATTCAAGCCGGAGTTTCAAAATTTTTTCTTCCGAATGTTGATGCTGAATCGTTGCCCAAAATGCACCAATTGTGCAGCGCGCATCCTCAACATTGTTTTCCCATGATGGGCGTGCATCCCTGCTCCATTAATACCGATTACAAGAAAGAACTCGATTTGGCAGAAGCTCATCTTTTCGGAAAAAGTACGGAGTTGAAGTTTGAAAAATTTTATGCCGTAGGCGAAATAGGTTTAGACTATTACTGGGACAAAACTTTTATTGCCGAACAGAAAGATGCTTTTCGCCAGCAAATTCGCTGGGCAAAACAATTGCAATTGCCCATTGCCGTTCATGCCCGCGATTCGATGGATGATATACTCAGCATTCTTGAAGAAGAACAAGACGGCTCTCTGTCAGGAGTGTTGCATTGCTTTACGGGAAATGCCGCACAAGCCGAAAAAGGTATTGCGCTGGGCATGTATCTTGGCATTGGCGGAGTGGTAACTTTCAAAAATTCGGGAGTGGACGAGGTGGTGAAAAACATTGATTTAAAACATCTCGTTTTGGAAACCGATGCGCCTTACTTAGCGCCCGTTCCGCATAGAGGCAAGCGCAATGAAAGCGCTTATGTATTGTTGGTAGCCGAAAAAATTGCCGAACTGCATCAGGTTTCTGTTTTGGACGTGGCAAGCATTACCACGCAAAATGCCGAACAGCTTTTCAAGATTTCGCAGCATTAACGGCATTGCGCACACTGCCGTGTTGCAGCAATAAATTTTTAGCTGTTTCATACTCCACATTCAAGCTGCTCATAACCATGCGCGTGCCGCGGTCAATGAGTTTTTCATTGGTGAGTTGCATGTCCACCATTCTGTTTCCCTGCACTCTGCCTAACTTAATCATCACCCCAGTGCTAATCATGTTCAGAATCAATTTTTGAGCCGTGCCTGCTTTCATGCGGGTGCTTCCGGTAACAAATTCGGAACCCACCACTGCCACCATTGGAAAGTCGGCATGTTGAGCCGCCGGGGCATCGGGATTGCATGTGATACAAGCAGTAGTGATGCCATTTTCGCGGCAGCGCTGCAATGCACCCACCACATAAGGCGTGGTTCCCGAAGCGGCAATGCCCACCACCACATCGGCAACAGATATTTGGTATTGTTGCAAATCGTTCCAGCCTTGTTCGGGGTTGTCTTCGGCAAATTCTACTGCCTTTCTAATAGCCTTATCGCCTCCGGCTATAATGCCTACCACAAGTCCGTGCGGCACTCCAAACGTAGGCGGGCACTCCGATGCGTCCACAATGCCTAACCTGCCACTGGTGCCCGAGCCCAAATAAAACAATCTTCCTCCGGCTAACATTTTGTCGGCTATGATGTCCACCAGTTTTTCAATATCGGGAATAATGGTTTTGATAATCTGCGGAACCAAATGGTCTTCGGCATTGATGTTTTCGAGCAATTCGCGGGTGCTCATCTGTTCGAGATGATGGTATTTCGATTCCTGCTCTGTGATTTTGTTCATAAAGCGTGTTGAGTTGAATAAAAATTTTTCAAACCTTCCATAGGCGATTTTAAAAATTTTCCGGGTTGAAGTTCATGCGTGTGCAAAATATTTTCAAGAAGCGATTGATTCATAAATGCCACCGAGCCGATGAAATGAACCGGAACATTCTTGTGGCGCTCATACTTTATTACAAAGCGACACACAAACTCTTCAAAACCGGTTTTCAGAAGTGCCGCTATGTAATCATGATTTTTATTTTCGATTAAAAACGGCATGAACGAAGCCACATATCGGTTAGGATTTTTTTGTCCGTAAACCACATTCAAAACGGCATCTTTCGAGGGTTGAAATTTTTCTTCAAAAAGCTGTTTTAAAGTTGAGGGCAGTTCGCGGTAAAAATATGCCTGTAGCAATTTTCGCCCGAACCATGCACCGCTGCCTTCATCGCCTAAAAGAAAGCCTAAGGAGGGAATATTGTCGGTAATGTTTTTTCCATCGAAAGCACAGGAATTGGAGCCGGTTCCCAAAATGCATACAATGCCCGACTCCTTGCCGCAAGTGGCACGTGCGGCTGCCAACAGGTCGTGTTCCACTTCAATAGTTTCAGAACGAAGGGTTTGCTGCAAGGCTTTTCTTACCGTTTCAATTTTATCGGGTTGCGAGCAGCCTGCTCCGTAAAAGAATATTTTTTCTACAGAAACCGAAGAAAGTTTTGGAAGCAATTCGTGCTGCAACATGGCGGCAATATCTTCGGCAGACTGAAAAAATGGATTGATACCCTGCGTGAAAATTTCAGCGGGAGTGTGGTGGTGGTTGAACCACAACCAATGTGTTTTGGTGGAGCCGCTGTCTGCAATTAAAATGCTCATGAAGAATGAATGTAAGTTGCGGATAAAATTAGGTATTTAAGCATCAACCATACTCAAAGTATCCCACAACAAATATTCACAGCGGTTGAACACAGGCTCGCAACGGTTGCGGGTATTTCTTTTGCTTTTTTACCTGCATGTTGATGTGAAATATGAGCGAATGCTCTTTTTGTTTTGGGTAGTAACGGATGCTACTACCAGTAGGGGCCTTTGTTACAACCTCTTTCATTTTAAAATACAAACTTTCCTGATTCTTGAAATTATACTTTGGGGTTACAAATTATAAATAATAAAAGTTGAGGTAGGGTTATGAGGCATAAGTTGCTATACGCTTGGCGTGGCGATAGACTTGTGTCAGTTGTGATCTTTTCCGCCTTATTCTAATATTCCCATCTTCCGAAAATGCCGCAAGGCAAAATCAAGCCCGAACGTTTTTCGGGCAACCCTATTTCATCGCAGTAAATTTTTCCCCCGTAATTTTTTTCTAAAGTCAATTTCAGCAAATTGCTTAAAACAGTGGGAGAGAAGCCGGTAGTGTATGAATTGATGAGAAAGAAAAGCGGCTTATCACTCAAAATTTTCATGCAGTCTTCTATGAGCGGATAAAGGTTTTGTTCAATACTCCATACTTCGCCATTGGGCCCTCTGCCATACGATGGCGGGTCCATGATAATGGCATCATATTTTTTTTCGCGTCTTTGTTCGCGTTGCACAAATTTTACCACATCATCGGTAATGAAACGCACGGGGCAATTGCCCAAGCCCGACAATTGAAGATTTTCTTTTGCCAATGCCACCATGCCTTTCGCTGCATCCACATGACAAACGGCTGCGCCTGCTGAAGCGCACGCTACCGTAGCGGCACCCGTGTAAGAAAAAAGATTTAATACCTGAATATCGCGTTTGGCTGTTTTGATTTTCTCCATCATCCAATCCCAATTGACAGCTTGTTCGGGAAAAATACCCGTATGCTTAAACCCCATTGCTTTCACATAAAACTGAAGCTCTTTGTATCTCACGGTCCAGCGTTCGGGTAAATGATTTGTCGCTTCCCAATGCCCGCCACCCGACTTGCTGCGGTGATACACAGCATCGGCATTTTGCCATTGTTTGTCTTCCTCTTGAATGCGCCAGATAATTTGCGGGTCGGGGCGTCTCAAAACATAATCGCCCCATCGCTCTAATTTGTCGCCATCGCCCGTGTCGAGCAATTCGTAATCTTTCCAGTCATTTGCTATGATCATGGCGCAAAGTTGTTGTATAATTTTTGAATTTATAATATCCGAAAACTAAACTCTTTTGAAGCCTTAACTTTGTTGCGCATTAAAAACTATTTTCGATTTATGGCAAATGTTCAAAGCTTTACTTTTAATCCTTTTCAGGAAAATACTTATGTAGTGTATGACGAAACAGGTGAGTGTATCATTGTTGACCCCGGCATGTATGAGCCGCACGAACAAAAATTATTAGTTGATTTTATTGAGCGAAAAAATTTAAATGTGGTGCGGTTGGTCAATACGCATTGTCATATAGACCATATATTCGGTAACGGTTTTGTGAAAGAAACATACGATGTTCCATTTTATGCGCATCAACTCGAAATTGAAAATATAACGCGAGCCGTGCAGTATGCAGGCATGTTTGGTGTGCAAATGAATGAATCGCCCAAGCCCGATTATTTTTTCGATGAACCTGAAACAGTAGCGTTTGGAAATACCATTCTGAAATTGTTGTTTACACCCGGACATTCTGCAGGAAGTTTGAGTATGTATTGCGAAGAAGATGGTTTTGTTTTATCGGGCGATGCCTTGTTTATGGGCAGCATAGGCAGAACCGATTTGCCCGGTGGCGATTACGATACGCTGATTGCGAGTATCGAAAACAAACTGCTCACACTACCCGATGAAGTAATTGTTTACTCCGGTCATGGACCTGAAACCACTATTGGCAGGGAGCGCAGCAGCAATCCTTTTTTGGTTTGAAATAAACAGTAGAACTCTTCCGAAAATAGGTTATTAATATTTTCCTCTCCCTTAATACCTTCCGAATAAATTCGGAACAAGTTCTCCAAAGAGGGACCATTGGAATATCTTCTGAAGAATTCTAAAAAAGAAAAGACGACACTCATAAAGAATGTCGTCTTTTCATTCAAACCCCCAAAACCAACCTAAATCATTCCCACTAAGGGTTACAATATCGAGCCTGCACGTGCTGACACGTATGCAGTTGCTGATTCGTCTTTGGTAAATTCCTGCCCATCTTTCAAAATGGTAACCTTAACAGGTTCGCCTTTGGTGTCCATGGCAGAAACATAAATGAACTGACCTTTTTCACCGGTAAACTTGTAAGTCCACGCGCTGTTGGCATCAGGCACATCTTGCGAATTGCCTTTTTCATCACGAAATGTTACTTCGCAGGTTTTGCAATCTACTTTGTATTCAATTGCGAATGAATTTTGCTCAGGTTCAGCAAATTTAAATGCGATAAATCCTGTTGCGCTAATGACAAGAGCCGCCACTACTAATACTGATGGTTTCATAGAATATCCTCCGTTTTTTTTGTTATCAATCAACCGATAGTGCTGTCTTCTACGGAGACATCATAAGAAGGTTACAGGAACAACGAAAAATATTTTTTTACCTGAAGAAAAAACCATTCGGAGCAATGCCCGCCTCAAACGAATCCACCACTGCGCCTGTAGTGGTGTAGCGCAACACTTTTCCGTTGGAAGCGAAATTGCCCGCATCGCCACCATATATATAGTTGCTTAAAGGGTCGAAGCTGAGTGCATAAAGTGAGCGGCTCACCAATTCGTTCAGTTGTAAGGAACCGGCAGTAGCGCTTTGCGAATAAATTTTTCCATCATAAGCATAATACAAAGTGTTGCCCGAAGCATCAGTAATTAAATTCGATGGTTGCGAAAATTCCGAATCGAAATTGAAAGTTGTAACTACATTGTTCGAGGCATCTATTTTATGTAATGAACCTTTTACTTCAAGCCCTGAAAAATCCGATTTCCATTTTCCACCGCACAACACCCAAATATTGCCCGAAGCGTCCTGCACAATACTGTTGGGATTTTGCCCCACAGCAATGGAAGCAGTTTTTGAGTCGGAGCCGGTGCTGATAACCGCTACTGTGCTGTCTGAACCGAACGCGCCATTATTCACAACGTAAATATTGTTGCCTTTTTTCAGCATACGGTCGGCACCCGCGCCTCCGGTTGAAATGGTTTTTACAATATTACTCGAAGAAAGGTCTAACACTTTCACTTCGCCATCTGAGCCACTACTGCCCCACTGCGAAATATAGGCTTTACCATTGCCGCCATCTATTATATAGCGCGGAAAATTCAAACCGATGATAACAGCAACTTCGCTGAAGTCATCGGCATTGGCTACTTCAATTCTTCCGGCATTGTTTACCACAATGTATGCCTTGTTATTAATTACTGTTAAAGATTGAACAATATTTCCCAAAGGGCGATTATTCACCAGTTCGAAAATGTCATTCTCAATAGTATTTTCATCGCGGTTGAGAAAACTTACCGTTCCGGTGCCGGTCTGAAAAGGACCTTCATTAGTAATGAATACGCCTTTGGAATATTTTCCCGATGGAGCATCGTCTTTGTCTTTTTTACAAGCAGACAATCCTAACATGAAAATTACAGTAGCAAACAGCAACATGTTCTTAAGGCTGAAGGCTGAAGGCTGAAGGCTGATTGTAAGTTTTGAATTTTGAATTTTGAATTTTGAGTTTTGAGCTTTCATTGTTTTTGTTTTTTATAATGAAATGAAAATTGTATTCCTGCTTCGAAATGGACCAGCGGCATCGGTCGCCAGGCAATTACCTGATAGGTGGTGTTGAAAATATTATTGGCTTTGGCATAAACCTGCAAAGCGTATTGTTTTAAAGTGATGTGCTGCGCCATCATGATATTCGCCACATGAAAAAGCGGCAGCGATTTGTTATTGTCGGCTGTGATGAACATTTCGCCATTGAACTGATGATGATATTGCAGCGATGTTTTTTTATAGCGTGCTTTCAGAATAAAATTGGCGCGGTGCTCGGGCATATATATGAGTTGCTTACCGGCTTCAGCGGCATTCGCCACTTGTTTGTTGTTGGTGGCTTTCACCCATTGGTAATTCATTGAAAAGTGCATGGAATAATTCTTTTGCTCATACCCGGCTTTGATAGCGCCTTCCATTCCTCTCGACCACACTTTGCTTACATTTTCGGGAGTCCAGATATTGATGTTGTTGGGTAGCCAAATAATACGGTTATTGATAACACTGCTGAATCCGGTAACTTCTGTTTGAAAAGAAAAATGCTGTGATTTTTTTTCTGCCACTAAACCCAATTCCTGACTCCATCCTTTTTCGGGTTTCAAATCGGGGTTGCCGCCTTGAGTCCAATACCAGTCGTTGAAATTGGGCACGCGATAACTTGCCGACACATTCGATTTCAGCATCAGCCAGTTCAATACCCGATATTCGCCTGCAAACGAAGGTGTGAGCGGCACTCGCTGGCGGTCAATAAATTCCTGCCTCAAACTGCCCACAGCAACTATTTTTTTGGTGCGCGAACTATATCGATAGGCTGCGAAAATCGCTCCCCTGTTTTGTGTGGGATTGCCTCCGGCATAATTATCGGTGATGGCGCTGTGAAAAGTGTAGTTGCTTCCAATATTCAGCAAATGGTGGCTGCCGATATAAATTTTGTTTTCCCATTCGGAAATAAAAGTGTGAGCCGTATATTTTTCGTCAAGCCCAATAGAAGGGTCGGTAAAGTGGATTTTCTCGTTGAAATATGCATTGCGAAAAATGGTTTCCCAATTTTTGTTCACCGTAAATTCCCAATTCAATGTGGCGCGCCAGATATTATCTGTTTGTTGTTGTTGGCTTTCGCGCATGGTCATGGATGGCGGTATTTCGCGCTCGTTGTGCTGTTGCCAAAGTTTGAAATACAACAGGTTTTTGGCCCTTTTGTAATTTGAAAAATTAAAACCCTGTTCGTGCAAAATGCCATACTGTTTCATGGCGGCATTGGTGAGTCGCTGCATGGGGCTGCCGAACTCGGCAATGTTTTGAAACCTGAAATTATTTTCGGCAGCATGATAAAATGCTCTGGTGTTGGCATACCATTTTTTATTTCCGAAAGAAATGCTGCCGCCCTGCATCCAATTGCCAAAGCTGCCATAGCTGGCGGCATACTTTGCCCGAAGCCCTTCAGCAAAAATATTTTTGTTGTCTAAATGAATACTGCCGCCCACAGCTCCGCTGCCAAACAAAGCGCCCGAACTGCCGTGTTGCAGTTTTACATCGTCTAAAAAGAAAGCCGGAATCAGCGACATATCATACAGGCTGTTCATGGGGCTTTGCAAATTGAAACCGTTCCACAAAATGGCGGTGTGAGTGGATGCGCCTCCGCGCACCGAAGCATTTGCCAAACTTCCCAAACCATACGTTCGTATAAACACAGCCGATTCGTTTTGAAGCACATCGGTAAGCGTGCCGCTTTGTTGAAACAGCAACTGAGCCGAATCTATGGTTTCGGTTTTATTGCCCAAGCCCAACTCGGTGAGGCGGTTGGAAGCTATGGTAACCGTGCTGATGGTAATGATTGAATCGGGAGGTTCTTCTTCGAAATCAGGAGGCTGACTCAAAAGCCTGTAACTCCTTGAAAAGGTCATCTTGAGCTTGTCGAAGGATATTTTGTTTTCAACGTATTCATGGTTCGACAAGCTCACCATGAAATGCTTTTGAGACAGCCTCCTTTTCTGATTCAACGAAACAAAATTGAGCTTATTGAAATGTTTATGATTGGCTGCGCAAGATGCTTCGACAAGCTCAGCATGACAACTAACAAGCATTGCAACATTGGGAATGGCTATTGCCCTGAAAAATGCTACTGCACAAAAAAATAAGATGGCGACTGCCTTCAGCATTGTTGTATTTTAAATAACCATTGAAAACATCAATGCCGCATTGCACTGCCGAACGAAACGCAAAGAATGTTCTTCCTTTTGAAGAGGAACCATTGTTGGTATTTCATCCCATGCTTTTTTCCCGAAGCAATTGATGTTCGATGCTACATGGCAGGTCTTCTGACTTTTCCGGTTCTTGTTTCCTTCCCACTCCGATAAAGCGAAGCAGTGGATATGCAGATATTAACAAGAATCTTTTTTTTGCCGAAGCAAAAACGGATTTACAGCAGCGGGCACTATTCAGGATTTTCACCTGATTCCCTTTTCATTCCGAAAAAAACATTTCGGAAAACCAAGTAACGGGGCAAATATAAATAAAACATTTAGAAACTCTTATTTCGAATACTGATAATTGAAGTGTAGAGTGTTGCTCATAGAAATCTGTACTTAATAAATCCCAAAACCATATTTTTGCACCTTCAAAACAACATATAATGGGACGCGCATTTGAATATCGTAAAGCCAGAAAATTTGCCCGTTGGGATAAAATGGCAAAAACTTTTACCCGCATCGGAAAAGATATTGCCATTGCAGTAAAAGCAGGAGGTCCCGACCCCGAAAACAATCCTCGGCTGAGAAGCGCCATGCAGAACGCCAAGGTTGCCAATATGCCTAAAGACCGCGTAGAAGCTGCTATTAAACGGGCTTCGTCTAAAGATGAAAAAGAGTATCAGGAATTGGTGTATGAAGGATATGGTCCCAACGGAGTAGCATTTATTGTGGAATGTGCTACCGATAATCCTACCCGAACAGTAGCCAATCTTCGTTTGTATTTCAAAAAAGGAGGAGGCTCTTTGGGCACCTCTGGTTCGGTAGAATATCTTTTTCAAACCAAAGGAGTATTTCGTTTTCCCGCAGAAGGGATAGATATGGATGAACTCGAACTGGAACTGATAGATTTTGGCGCAGATGATATTCAGGTGGACGAAGGTCAGGTTACGGTTTACACGCAGTTTACCGACTTCGGAAAAATGTTTAAAGGTTTGGAATCGAAAGGCATTAATGCTACGTCTGAAACACAACGCATACCGCTGGCGTTCAAAGAAATTTCTGATGCAGATGCAGATGCAGTAGTGGAGTTGATTGAAAAAATTGAAGAGGACGATGATGTGCAGGCGGTTTATACAGATATGCAATAAACATTGCTGAGTCATTAAGCAGGCATCGCGTTTTCGATTTCCGAAATTCAGAATACGCTTTGTTTGCTTTCAGCGTTTAAATGGGCAAAAAAACCTCCATTGAAATGTCCTTAAATTTATGGCGATGAAACATCTGAAAATACATGGGGCAGTTTGCTGTTTTTTCTTTTTGATGATGGTGTCGTCAACTTCCTCTGCTCAAATCAGAACTACGGAAGAATCTCATACCCTGAAAACTTCCAAACAAAAAACGCCCAAATCTGACCCGTTTTTTGTTCGTGAAAATGTATTTGTCGGTGGAACTTTCGGATTGGGATTCAGTGCCAATTTCACTTCTATTGCGGTAGCGCCCGAAGCAGGATATTTTTTAGTTCCCGAGCGCCTTTCTTTAGGCGGCAGGTTTGTTTACAATTATTACCGCGATAAATTTTACAGCCTCAACATTAATATTTTTGGTGGCGGACCATTTTTGCGCGGCTATGTTTGGCAAGGCATTTTCGGGCAAGTAGAATATGAAATTACTAAAGTGAAGGGGGTTCCTACTGGTAATTTAAATCCAAATAACAGCCCTATTCTCAGAGATGTTAATTTCAATGCAGCGCTGATTGGTGGCGGTTATCACTTCAATCATGATGACGGGTTTGGATTTTATATCCAAATACTCTTCAACCTAAACAATAGCGATGTTTGGATTTATCCCAACCCGCAGTTCAGAACGGGCTTTACCTATAAATTCGGAGCGAAATAGTTATTTTATATACAAACTTTGAGAAGTTTAAATAGAAACCAAATCAATTTTGTTTCTGCCTAAAATTATTTTGCCGGATTTTTCCATTTGCTTCAAAAGCCTTGAAATCACTTCTCTCGATGTGCCGAGTTCATTGGCTATTTCTTGGTGGGTAATGGAAAGCGAATTTGTTTGCAATGCCCGGCTTTTAGAAAACAAATACTCTTCAAGCCTTTCGTCCATTTTTCTGAAAGCAATATTATCAATGGTGTTCAACAAATCGCGGAATCGAATGCTGTAGGTGGTCATCACTAAGTTTTTCCAATCGGTATAGTCGCGCATCCATTCGTCCACTTTTTCTACCGGAATGGCAAGAAAAGTAGTGTCTTCTTCGGCAATGGCTTTTATTTCGCTTTTCTGATTTGCCATGCAACAAGTGAGGCTCATGGCACAGGTTTCGCCCGGATACAGATAGTATAAAAACAATTCTCTGTCTTCATCATCTTTTCGCAAAATTTTTATGCATCCCGAAAGTATCAATGGCACCGATTTAATGAATTGTCCGTATTGCATAATCACTTCTCCGGCTTTCACTTCTTTGGGTATGCCGTTTTTTTCTATGGCTTCGATGAGTTCGGGAGTATGAAGAATCGGGAAGGTCTGTTTAATATCAAGCGATTTTAGCATTGGGAATATTTTTGGTTAAAGATAGAAAATGCCTTTGCACACCGAATAAGGTTTTTAGAAAAATTAAGTTCATGCTTGTTCAAAAGAATTTTTTAGTCATTTTCGCATTCACAAAATCAATTGCATCATGACTTACAAATTATCAGCACAGTTTCCGAAGAAAAGAGCATTCATTACCGGTGGCGGGGGCGCTTTGGGTAAGGCGTTTGCTTTATTGCTTGCCAAAGACCAATGGACAGTGGGCATCACCGACATTAATGATGCAGCACTTGAACAAGCCAAAAAAGAAATTGAAACTGCCGGAGGCAAATGTTTTACTTACAAATTTGATGTGAGCGATAAAGCGGCTTATAAAAATGCCTTTGATGATTTTGTGAATAAAAACAACGGTATAGATTTTCTCATCAATAATGCTGGCGTAGGCGATGGTGGTTTGTTTGGCGAATACGAATTGGAAAAGTGGGATTGGATAACCGGCATTAATCAAATGGCGGTGATATACGGGTCGCACTTTGCAGTGGAAGTGATGAAGAAACAACGCAGCGGACACATACTCACCATATCGAGTGTTGCAGGGGTGGCGTGCATGCCCAATATGGCTATGTATAATGTAACCAAAGCGGCAGTGCTTGCCATGAGCGAGAGTATTTATGCCGAAGTGAAACCATTCGGAATTCAGGTGTCGGTAGCCTTGCCCGAATTTTTCAAAAGCGGCATAATGGAGCAGGCAAAAGGTGATGCTAACGCGAAAACCATCGGTATGAAGAAGATTGAAAAAGCACCATTCACTCCCGGTGAAGTGGCTGATGTTATTTTAAAGGAAGCGGGCAAAGGCACCTTTTATATTTTGCATCCTTTCAGAGCCAAATTAGGTTTCTTTGTTCGAAATCACTTCCCCAATTTTTTCCTCAACATGAAGTTTCGCGACATTATGAAAAAGAAGTGGATGAAAGAAAGGTTGAAGCAGTAGAAAACAATATTTTACTTCCCTTTCCCTTTCAAAATGGTAATGACCGTGTAAGCCATTATTTTGAAATCGAGCGCCAGCGACATGTTTTCGATATAGAGCAAATCGTATTTCATACGCTGCACCATTTGCGAAACATTTTCGGCATAACCAAATTTTACCATACCCCACGATGATATGCCGGGGCGCACTTTCAACAAATGCTTATAAGCGCCATCAATTTTGGTGATTTGTTCGATATAAAATTTTCTTTCGGGGCGAGGTCCTACCAACGACATATCGCCTTTCAGCACATTATAAAACTGCGGTAACTCATCTAAACGATATTTACGCATCACAAGTCCCCATTCGGTGATGCGTTTGTCATTGTCAGATGAAAGTTGAGGTCCGTTATTTTCGGCATTTTCTATCATAGACCTGAACTTGATAATCTTGAAAGGCTTGCCATAGCGCCCCACTCTTTCCTGTAAGAAAAACACACTGCCGGATGAGGAGCGTTTAACTCTGTAGGCGCAATATGCCAATAGTGGCGAAATGATTACCAACATGATTGCCGAAGCCGATATGTCTAATAATCGTTTAATGATTTTTTGCCACACCGGCATCAGGTCGGGGTAAATAACAATGAGAGGCGTGTCTTTTACATGGCTGAGCCGCACCGAACGGGAAATGATATCCATCATTCCCGGAACCAATCGCAATACTATTTTGTGCGAAGCCAACGCATTCATAATGCGCGACATTTTTTCTTTTTCTTCGCGCTCAGTGGCTACAATCACTTCGCTGATTTCATGTTTGGTGATGACGTCTTCCAGATTATCAATATCTCCTAATGAAGTCAGATATTTCGATATTTTATTGCCATTGGTTCCGTTGGTATCTATAAATCCTGCAAAGCGGAAACCGTAGTATTTTTTGTTTTCTGTAAATTCTTTAAAAAGCTCCACTGCTACATCGTTGCCGCCCACCATCAGTGCGTTGTGCCATACTTTGCCTTGTGCTACCTGTTTTTTGGTATAGGTAAGAAAAATAATTCTTGCCAAAAAAGTCAGAGCGAAATGAAAGGTGAATAGTGCGGTGAATGAATAATAGTAATTTTTGTAATCGCCATAAATAATGTCATCGAGCAGAAAGAGAAAGAAAAGAAAAACTACACCCGAAAGCGTTTGTATAAATGTTTTTACCACTTCGCCTAATCGCGATTTTTGATAAACATAAGTATAGCTTCCGGAGAAAAAGTAAATGCCGGTCCAGAAAAACGGAATCAGAATGATGCCGAGATAAAAATTCTGGTCGTAGAGGTAGTTGAATTCTGTATCAAATTCTAAACCTTCGATAAATGTTTTTCTGAAAACATAAAGACTTGTCCACGAAAGGAATGCAGCCGCAAAATCAATAGCAGCATAGAACAATCTCGCGTTTTTTTTATTAATGAGCGGCAGGTTTGCCATCAGAGATAGAGCACTTTGATATTGTCTAAGTAAATATTCACCGGATTGATATTAGACTTTCTAACGAAAGTAAATGTCAATTCGTATTCGTCTGCCTGCAAACGATTAATTTCGGGCGTGAAATTAATGTATATTTTGTTCCATTCTTCTTTTACGGTAAGGTTCAGTTTTTCGATATTAATTATCTGAGCAGAAGCCGTGCGATAAGCCCGAAGTCCCACATTTATCTCGTGGTTGTTTTTATAATCGAGCTCGATAAATGCAGCCGGTGTCAGCCCCGGAATGGTGAATCTTGTTGTGGTATATGCCAGTTGATTGTCGGTTTCATTTTCAATAGGAATTCTGCCGGAGCCTTGACCTTCAAACACCAATGCGGGTTCACTGATACGAATAATGTTGTTGAAAATATTTCCGGTTTCAAAATCTTCGAGTAAGACTACTTTAGTGGAGGCAATGTATTGTGCCGAAGGATAAATGGTATCGGTTAGTTGCGGTGTTAATTCTTTTTGAATTGAAAATTCAGAATAGAAAGGGTAGGAGACCCGCGTAGTAGCAATGCCATTCATTTTAATGCCCGGAATCAAACTTACTTTTACCGTTCCTTCAGAAAGCACAGGAAACATTGCCGGTAATTCATATACCCCCTGAGGATTGTCGTTGATATACACCCAAACATCGGCAATATTCGATGAGTTGCTTCCGGTAACAATATCTGAAGAAATGTCAAAACTTTCGATGTATAGGTAGGAGGGAACCTTCCCCGATTTTTTGCACGACAAAGGAGCACACACCAGAAACAAAATTATCAGTCGTATCATCTGCACAAGCTATTTGTCCGCTAATCTATTTAATAAAAGCCAATTCAAAATTACATAGAGAAAAACAGATACCGTTGGCAATTACTGTTTCACAAATTGTTTTCCGTCAAACACAAAATCTCCTGAAATATTTTCTTCAGCCAACGCTTCAAATCCTAAAGACACATCGCAGACGAACTCGCTTACAGTTAATTTTTTTCCTACCAATAGAATCTCTCTTTCGCAGCCTGCATAAAACTGAATGCCCTGGTCTCTTACAAATCGTTCTTCATACACGTGTGTCAATTCATCTAAAAAACACACTTCATTTTTCCAGTCCCATATCCAAATGCCTTTTACCATCACGTTCAGAAATTCAATTTTTCCCAAAAAATCCCAATGAATAAGCAATTCGGGAAACCCGTCTTCATTCAGGTCGGTTTCGGTAATTTTTAAGAGGGTTTCTTTCGTGAATTTTTCCGACAAAAGCAGATGAACATAGCCCGTGTCTCTTTTTTTGCAAAGCCATATTTTTTCGTCAGTTCCAAGAAATATTTCAATGTTTTTTATCGAATCGGTATAAAGTGTTTTATTGACGGCTATCAACGAGTCTTTAAGTTCAAAAACAATATGAGTTACTGTTTTGGGGAAAATAGTATCTGTTTGAGCGAAACCATTTTTATAGCCGAAAGCTAAGTATAGTATAGAAAGTAAAACCGGAATGCTGAAAAATTTCATGAGGCAGAGGTTATCTGTCCGTAAATCTAAACTTTTGTTTGTTGCCGACTGAGGCTATCTGCGCGAATGTGAATTATGTAAATCATAAGTGAAATTGTATAACGAACTGGGGCGCAATCTGGGCAGCTTTGTAATCCGTTTTTTCACCTGCGTGATTATTTATCTGATTTCTAAATTTTTCAAAACACTCACCTTACAAATATGAACCAAATAAACGAAATACTAAGAATGCCTTGCAGGCTTTATTTACAATTGTCAAGTTTTATAAGAATCATAGATGATTAAAAGACATGACTTAAGAACTCACTAAAAAAGATAAAACACTTTCAATTTTTAGTTCTATTCCTACAAAAGATTACTATACCGAATACTACAATAAACTAATACAATTGCTTCACTCTAAACTCAATATTATGAACCAGAAAATACCTATGGGTAGTTGGCATTCGCATGTCGTGCCTGCTACAAACTGGACATCGTGTTGTAACCGAACAACGGTTAAAATTTCTAAGGCAATGAAAGCGGTCTCGTTTTTTATTGCCTTTTTAATTTTTGCAACACTGATACCCCAAAATTCTAATGCGCAGTTAATTGTAGACACCTCAGCCGTCAAAGCCAACTTTGGTATTGATGCTGATATATACGCTAATATGTTGCTCTACGGCAACCTTCCTCACAATCCTTCCGGAACCGATGACTGGTTTCCTTATCCGGGCGGCACAGGTCAGGGTGTTATCGACACTACAGGAGCTGCTGCTCACAGTGCGGCTTTAAGCGCTAACAACAACTATACTTTTATTCAGGGAATGAGTCAACCTTCACTTTATATTGACCCGATTGCAGGTGTGCAATGGATTGATGCCAAGTATATTAGAGACCCTAATTCTGCAGGTAATAACAAAGACAATTCTGTTTTCCTCGGAGGCTCTAATAAAAATGCCGACAACCCTACCCTTTGGAATGTAGGTGTCGGCTCTACACCTCAGAAAAATGACCTCATTGATGTAATGGCTCATTTGAGAAGAGATGGTCCTTCACCTACAGACTCGCTTTGGTTTTTTGGTGCGGTTACTACTTGCGCTACCGGTGGTGCTTCTTACGTTGACTTTGAATTTTTCAGGGCGCAAAATTTTGCTTACAGCCCCGGTCCGGGGTTTACCAATACCGGTAATGAAGGCGGGCGTACTGCCTGGGCTTTTACCGGAAATAATGTTAATGCCGTTGGCGATGTAATTATTTCTATAAATTACACAGGCGGTGGCAGCTTACCCGAAGCTTATGCCAGAATTTGGGTGGAACAATCTGATGCCGTTGCCGGAAGAATTATTAATAGCAGTGGTGGAACTCCTTTATTTATGTTTACAGGAGTTTTCAACTCCGGAACAGGTACAGGTGTTTACGGTTATGCCGAAATTGTAGCTGCCGACCCTACCCCAAGCGCTTATGCTTATGCAAACATAAGCGGTATTTCTCCTGGACCACCATGGGGAACCATTCTATGTCCGAGCGGTTCTGTTGTGCCTGACTATGGCAACCTTCAGTTATTGGAAATAGCCGTCAACTTTACAAAACTCGGATTAGACGTACTCTTCAACTTAGGTGGAGATAATGGAATTGAGTGTGATAAAACTTTTGGATACTTAATAGTTAAAACCCGCTCTTCGCCATCATTTACTGCCGAGTTGAAAGATTTTGCCGGTCCGGCAGAATTTGGGGCTCTTCAGGAAGTATTCGCTGAAGCCAGTAAATCAGGCGATTTGAATTGCATAGATACTTGTGTGCAATTAAACGTGAATGCTCCTGCCGATGTAACTTATTCTTGGACAGGGCCAAATGGGTTTACTTCCAACATACAAAATCCTATTGTTTGCGATTCAGGAACTTATATTATTACTGTAATGCTTGCGACAGGTTGTAGCACAGCCGATACGATTTATGTAGCAGAAGAATTAATTGGTCCTTCATGTGCCATATCGGGTCCCGACCCTTTTTCTATTTGTAGCAATGGTAACTATGATTATAACGGTCCTTCAGGAATGTACACTTATTCATGGAGTGTTATCGGTGACGGTTCCATTATCGGTGCAAATAATACTCAATCAATTACCGTTCAGGCGGGCAATACTTGCGGAGCAACTTATACGGTTTCGCTGATTCTCACCAACGGAATTTGTTTTTCCACATGCAGCAATACATATACTATCGGAACTACCATACCGATGTTTACTTTCGTTCCTGCCAATGATACGGTGAATTGTCCTGCCAATATAGTTTTCGGAACTCCGATTGCCGTGGATAATTGTAGTGGCGTAACACTTACATTCTCTGACCAGTCAACCGCTCCCGGTGTTTGTCCTGAAGTTCATACCAGAACATGGACTGCTACCAATGGATGCGGAAATACTGCCACTGCCAGTCAGACAATTGTTATTATTGACATGATAGCACCGGTGATTACTGCCACAGGTTCCGTAGCCAACAATTCAAATATAGGTTGCAGTCCCAGCGCACAAGATATTGATGCTGCTTTAGGCACCGCCACTGCAACTGATAATTGTTATACTGTAACAGCTACTCCATCTGATGGACCTCTTACAATTAACGGATGCAATCATACTCAAACCAGAACCTTCACTTCTACCGATTTGTGTGGTAACAGTTCAAGCATCAGCA
>CAZFFP010000021.1:12256-47547 GCA_964518215.1 uncultured Chitinophagaceae bacterium | reverse complement strand
AAAATTTACCACTCTCACCGTGTCGTTGAAAATAACGAAATCGTTCCAGTGCCCGTTTACAATATTATTGGTTCCAAACCGCAGTGCGCCCGATTCTAAAACTGGAAAGCGCGAAAATGTAATGACTCCATACAAGCCATCTAGCTGCGCATCGTATTTGGGGTTGGTGTAAAAAAAATCATAACCGCCATGGGTTGCAATCGAGTCGAGGGTGTTGTCGTAATCGCTTTTTGAAGAGAAGAAAAATTCCTGAATGCAAAGAATGTCGGGAGAAATTTTTTCCCTTAAAAACTTATTGAACGCTTCATATTTTCCCACATCGCTCTCCAGCGTTTTAAATCGGTATGGATTGAAAAATGCGGCATTGAAACTCATGACAGTAAAATGTGCCACATTATCTTGATGTCTCAAATTCAATGCGAATGTTTCTTTGAGCGGCTTCAGTGAAATGAAAAAAGAAAGCAACGGAAATACCCAATATCGTTTTTTCATTTTTAAAACACCTGCAACCAACAACACTAAAAAATTGAATACTAAAATGACAGGAATAAAAAAACTGAGCACTTCAACGGGCCACAGATTCAGAATAAAATAACTCACCAAAAAAACAATCAGAAAAAAAACTGCCGGTGTGTAAACAAAAAACCAACGGACGAATTTCCGGTTGTTTTTAATATTCAAAAATGATTGGCGAAACTTCAATACTTTGGGTATGGTTGATTTTGAGTATTAAATTACTTAATCAAGACATTGTTTGACAAGAATCACGATTAAAGGTTTATTAAATCATGAATTCAGTTCTATTTGAGAATTTCCATTTTTAAAAATTGACGTTGCATGTAAATTATTGCAAACTTTCTTTATCGGGCTGATGCATGGCATCCAACAAATTCAACACCATATCTTCTAAAGTTCCGGTGCCCGACAGTTGCCCCATTAAGCCGTAGAGTGGGGCGGTTTTCGGATTGGTGTTTTCCGATTGTGACATTTTTTCGATAGAGCGATTGACTATTTTCTTCAACCAAGCTTCGGGCAATATGCTCACTGCCTTTTCAATCGCTGAATTTTTCATGGAAGTATTAATATTGCTGAAAGAAGTTTTCTGAAGATTTTCTACCGACAGTTGCAAATCGTGAATAAATTCATCTACAAATAAAATATTTCCCTGCGAAACGGAAAGATGCAAACTTGGCGGAGTCATTTGTCGATCTAAATGCCAGCCTCTATCGGTGAGTTCATCGCCCAATCTGTAGATATCGGTTTTGTCGGTGGTGTGAAAAGAAAAAACAGGACTTACCGGATTGCCGATTACTTTCAATCCTTCTATTTTATTTATGGCTGTTTGAATTTTTTTGGATGCCGCCAAAGTATCTTTTGCTATGGAACGGTAGCCTTCCTGTGCTAAATATTTCATGATTGCCCAAGCCGCTGCAATAGCGCCACCCGGACGAGTGCCCGTGATGGTGGGCGAGGCATACAAGCCACCTGCCCATTCGGTGTAAACATAGTATTGATTTTTGCGCAATTCGCTGTTGCGATACAAAACTACCGATGAGCCTTTGGCGCCATAACCATACTTATGAATATCGAGCGAAATGGAATGAACTGCCGGCAACCTGAAATCAAAAACCGGAACGGGCTCATTTAATTGTTCGAGAAATGGCAACAAGTATCCGCCCACACAAGCATCTACATGCATCCACACATTTTTTTCTACTGCCATTTTGCTGATGTCTTTCAACGGGTCAATCAGTCCGTGAGGATAAGAAGGTGCGGAGCCTACAATCATTATAGTGTTCGCATCTATTAATTCATTGAAGTGTTTCAAATCAGGAACTAAGTCATCGCCTGTGCATCGCACAATTTTAACTGCTATGTCTAAATAATCGGCAGCTTTCAAAAATGCGGGGTGTGCCGTTACGGGAATCACGATATTGGGTTGCCCGATATTTTTATTTTTAGTTCGGGCATATTTTTTTGCTGCCTTCATGGCACACATAATACTTTCGGTTCCGCCCGAAGTCATACTGCCTGCCGCGCCTTCGGGTGCGTTTAATAATGACGCGGTCATGGATACCACTTCCGATTCCATGCGTTTCAGGCTTTGAAACACAGAAGGGTTGAGTGCGTTTTCAAAAAAATAATTTTGATAGGCTTCCATCAGCAAGTCGGCAATTTCTTCGCCCGGATAAAATACCAAACTGAAGGTTCTGCCTTTTTTCCAATCGGGGTCTTTTCCGGCATATTCCTGCAGTTGTTTCAATACTTCTTTTTTCGACAATCCTTTTTCTGGAAATAAAACGTGCATGTTGTTTCAATTTTTTTTAAGACAGCTTAAAGATACAATTGGTTGTTAGTCCGTGCTTTTTTAATTAGACGGAAACACTTCAAGTCCTACTTAAAAAATTGATCGTGCATTTTTTGGTTTTATGATGGGGCTTAAGTTTCGTCTTTAGTAGATTGTACTAAGCCGATGCCTGAAATGAAAAACAGCAGCCCCAATATTCCGTAAATTATGAGTGCTTTAACATCGCGCATGCCGCCCGAAGTGTTGGCAAATACTATCGCGGTGTATATCAGCCCAACTATTCCCAAAACTGTGAGTATGGCTCCAAAAATTCGTTTAAGATTCATGTTTTGGTTTTATAAATGCGTTATTCGGAATTATAACTTTATTACTATACCGAGATTAACCATGCTTTTGCCAAAACCAACTTCACCGTTAATGCCAAGTTTTGGTGTGAAATAATATCGAACACCTGCCTGAAATCCTCCGAATGCAATAGGTCTTATCCTTGTTGTATTCTCATAGTAAGTGAATGCCAAACCGCTGCCGGCATTCACGCCTACATAAATATCTAATTTGTCGGCATGTATATTTTTACTGGAATTGTCTGAAATTAATTGGTAAAAGTGAAAATTGGCAATCAATCCGAAGGGCACATTCATTTCGCCTCTATAGTAATAAGGATTAGGTCCCCATCCGCGCCCGCCTCTGCCACCCATTCCGGTGGTAAATCCAAGCCCTACATATTTATGAATACCAAATTCCATTTGTATATTAAACTGCCCGGTGTTTGGCCAGTAATATCTGTTGCCATGTTTAGGATGTTTGTAATCGTAGAAATAATAATCGTCAAAATGAAAGAATTTGGAAGTTCCAATGCCTAAAGCCAAAACTTTTGAGTTTCTTTCCCAAGCCTGTGCCTGTAATGAATTTGAAGTGGTGGTTAATGCTAAAATGACTGTTAAAGCAAATAATATTTTTTTCATAAAAGGGGTTTTAAATTTTCAATCGTTCGGGATTTTTTTGCCGAACAATTGTAGTGCTTCAGTGAATTAAAAATAAAGGCGGGTTTTAAACCCGCCTTTAAATAGGTTGTTATTTATTGTCGGTGGTGAAGTTGGTTAATGCAGTTCCGAGTTGTTCCATGTCTTTATTAAATTCATTTTTAAAATTCTGCCAATCGCTTTGGCTGTTTTCATAAGCCAGCAATCTGTTTTTCAATTCACGGTTTTCCTGTTCGAGGGCATCAATTCTTTTGGCATACAGCGAATCCATTGTTTTGCCCGAAGTTTTCATCTTATTTTTCAGTTCGGCAATCCGCTCTTCATTGGCTTTGATTTTCGCATCGGCATCTATTTTAAATACGCGCCATTCTTCGGCTTCGATTTTCTTTCTTTCTTCTTCTTTCGCTTTTTGTTGAGCTAATTTCAAATCTTCTTTAGCATCTTTCACATCGACTTTTGCGGTTTCTACATCATCTGATGCTGAATTGCAGCCGGTGAATAATGGGGCCGTTGTCATGAGCATAACAGCTATGGCAAGGTTAAAAATTGTGTTTTTCATTTTGTGAGATTTTATTTGGTAAGAAATGTATTGCGTAATGAAAATAAAAGCCGTTTAGGGCTATTGCTAAACGGCTCTTAGATAAAATAGGGTTGGATTAAAGGTCTTTCATCAAATCGTGCATCTCTTCTTTTGATTTGCCCAATTTGATTTGAAGTTTTGCCAACATTTCGTCTTTTTTACCTTCTGCGAACATCAGGTCGTTATCGGTTAATGTTGCAAACTTCTGTTTGAGTTTTGCTTTTTGCTCGTTCCAGTTCCCTTTTAATTCTGTAGTGTTCATAATAGAATATTTTAAGTAGTGAATGAATTTTACCATGCAAAGGTGGCATGTATCTATCGGGAAGTGTTACACAATTAAATGTAAGAGTTACATCATTCACACATTTTTCGAGTGTGAGGAGTTGTTTATGCTGAAGGTGTTCGTTTGGTAGTCATCAGTCGGGTGGTTTTGCTTACGTTTTATCGTTAGCCGCAGGCGTAGTTATCGGCTGCCTTGCTCTTCGTCAGAAGCGGTGTGGTTTCAAATCTTGCACTATGCCTCATAGAATTTAATTTTGTTGGCTGCCAGGAACTCTTTGATAATGTCGGCATGAATGCAATGACCAACATGTATAAATGGTTGATTATTTATCTGGATTGTTTTACCGCCTGTATGGTATTCAAATTTTTTCATGTCGAAACCCAAGTGTAAATGATTCGTGTTGCTTTGCATGCCGCAAACGAATCCTTGCTCGTCAAATAATGGTCCACCACTTTGCCCTCTAAGTCCCGGTGTGCTGATTTCTATTCCTATAATTTTTCCTGCGTCAACTAAATGTCTGGTCAACATGCCTTCCATAGGAAAACGAGGAGTTTCAACTTGTCCCGAATTTGTCCATTCAATAGTGTCTGTAGCCGCGTTGTATTGAAAGTTTTTAAATTCCGGAAACGGGTAACCAAGCCGGCACAAGAATTTACCTTGTTTTAAAACAGAGGTGTCTTTTAGAAACTTTGCGTGCGATTGATACAATGGGTTCTTAAAGTTTTCAAAAATTAAAATTGATAAATCATACTTCGGATGGCTTATCCATTTGAAATTAAAATTTGTGTCGTTGGTGCAGCCGACAAATAGTTCGTTTAATTGAATAAGCGTGTCGGTTTTGAAATGGTATTTCGCCTCCAATGTTTTTATTCTCTGATGGTATTTGTTTTTGCCAATGGCTGCTTTTTCTTTCACGAAGTTGTCGTAGTGGGCATTAATGTTAGCACGATTTCCAATAAGGTCAATTACATGTTTGCATGTTATGGCACAGCCGTTTTCATTTAC
This sequence comes from uncultured Chitinophagaceae bacterium, assembly GCA_964518215.1. Taxonomy (GTDB): domain Bacteria; phylum Bacteroidota; class Bacteroidia; order Chitinophagales; family CAIOSU01; genus CAYSGX01. The sequence goes on along the minus strand of CAZFFP010000021.1, from coordinate 42,388 downwards.
AAAAAAGAGAGTGGCTGCACCGGGGCTGACCGTTTTCTCGTTGTAGTTCCGGCTTATAGTATGTATAGGTCTGGTGAATTGCCCAACTTCTTCAATGGCTTTTACGAACATCTGTTTGAGTGCTTATGGTCAGTTAATTGTTTGAGTTGTCGGTGGTGTGGTATAGGGAGATTGCCGATAACGTCATGCTGTGAAAATACTCAAAACAAATCCTCTACTCATTAGTTCGGGATTGGAAAATTCTGAGCAGTGGGGGTATCATCCCCTGCCTTTATCCCTACTCTATGCAGTAGGGGCTTTATTCCTACTCAACGCAGTAGGAAACCTCGCTCGGCTGCAAAGGCATCGCGCAAGGGGGACTAAAAAGCGTTGATGAAATCATAAAACCAATTTTGTAATGTAGGGGAAACATAAACAGTCCCCTTGTTGATTTGAAGTGGTAGATTAATCGCAACAGCTATGGTTGGTGGATATCAATTGGCTTAAATGAGGATTACAAACACAAAGTATTATCAATATGATTGGGCGGCTTGTAGTAAGCTCTCTGTTAAAAACCCAAAAATCAATTTTTATTCGGCTTGTCGTCTTTCCAAGAGCCTTCGTAGCGAATGTTGCCATCCTGATCGTATAAAGTGCCGTAGCCGGTTCTGCGGTCGTTATCCCATTCGCCCTGATAGCGCTCGCCACTGGGCCAATAGTAAGCGCCTTCTCCGTGTCGTTTATCGTTGCGATATTCGCCTACATATTTTTCACCGTCAGCCCACTCGAAAGTGCCTTTGCCGTGCCGTTGATTGTTTTTCCAGTCGCCTCTGTAAATACTTCCGGTGTTCCAAATGCCAACACCGCCACCGTTAGCTTTGCCGTTAGAAACTTCACCCAGATAATGAATGGTTTTTCCGTTTTCATTTTTAAATGAAATTACCTGTACCAAATCTTTGCGCTCTAACTGTTTGTTTTTCTTTTTCAGTTCATCCGTCATGTTTTCCAACACATCTTTCAAAGAATCTATTAATGGCTGCGCACTCTGTGCGGCTTCGAGTTCTTCTTCGAGAGCGGCAATGGCAGATTTATTTTGTTCAATTATTATTTGGTAATTCACCGAGCCGTCATCGCTTTTCTGTGATGCGGCAATCATCTTTTTGGCAAACTCAATACGCTTGTCGAGCGTGGCTTCGTAATCTTCAAAATCTGTGGGTTTTAAGGCTTCATATTTTTTAAGCGCTTCTTCGTAATCGCTTTTTAAAATCAGCACTTGGTCGGCATCTATAAGTTTCGAAAGAAATTTATTTTCACTTTTCAGTTGCTGAATAATTTTTCTGCTGCGACCTTTTTCGGGGTCGTTTTTAGAAGTGATGAACGACCACAAAAACAATCCTAAAAAAACCATTGCGAAAAACGAGGCAATAGCAAAACGCTTTTTATATTTCGTAGATGCAGACAGTGGGTTCGACATAGCGCTGGGTATTTTTAACAAAAGTAACGATTGAACAGTATAGATGTTTCAACATCATTTATAAGGGCTTAGCAGTTGCATTATTTGCTGAGGCTGAATCAGAACCCTGTTCATTCTGAGTGTAACGAAGAATCTAAGTTATGAATGAAGGGTGTGTTTAAATACAACGCTTAGATTCTTCACTCCGTAAACTGCGATCAGAATGACAGACTAAAACTCAAGTCCCTCGTGATGAATTTTTTTCATTGGGCGGCCAATACTCGCAATACAATTTATTCAGCCTCAATACTTCGAAACAAAAGGAATGGGTAAGGATTTAAAAACTCAATCGAAAATTCTTATTTCAGGAATTTTTTCTTCGAGTTTTCTGAAGTCGAGCGAAATGTAAACATTTAACCTAACTACCCATCTAGTTCTGTAGACATAAGCATCTGCCAAGCTTTGTCCGGTAGTCCACATAAGTCCTGCGGAGTATTTGATGCTGGCGCTTTGTATATAGCCGATTTGAGGAATGATTCTGAGGTCATCCACGGGGCTGCCGCCAATAGGGTTGCCTGTTTGCATAATTAATTCCACACCGGGATTGAAAAAATATGTTCCGGGAACCAATTTGGGTTTGTTGATGGGAATCATTGCCATAATAAAGTAGCGCCATCGGTTTCTGAAAATCCAATCGGCATCTTTTTGATGTGTGGTGCTCCAACGGTGTTCAATTCTGATTCGATGGTACAGCACCATTCTCGGAAAGGGCATACTGAACAAATACTCGTGCCAAATACGGGGCTCGAGAATTACTTTTTTCAATTCTGAATTTCCGGGTTCGGGAGTGAAATCTAATCTGAGAACCGGACCGAAAGTAATGGCGATATTAGGTCTTGGAATGTATGTTAAACCATGACGGTTATAAATTTGAGCTACTTGTCCGAGTAATGGAATGTTGTCGGAGTTTTGAGTTCTGAAATGAAACTGAGCATCCCAATACAGTTTTTTCGACACGTGGAATTTTGCATAGCTATTCACCCAAATTAAATTATCGGGCGCTTTAAATTTCGCATCGCCCGGACCTTGTGCTGCCACACGTGTAGCAAACAGCAACAGCAGAATTTTAACTACAACAATATGTGCGGAAATTTTTTTCGGCATAAGAATCTTATCAGTTCGGATAGAGTTTTATTTCCAATATTTCCATAATGCGTTCGGGAGCACTTACTCTCCGTAATTCTTTTTCAATGTCTTTAGTATCGCGGTCTCTCAGTTCCATCATCTTTCTATAGAGTGTTTCAAAATTTTTGTGCTTGTCTGTAATTTTTTCACAGTCAATGGAAGCCTCTATGTCTTTCAGATAATAGGGCAACAGATGCAATTCAAAAGCGCGATACACTCTTTCTTTCACGCGTTCATCCATATCGGTCATGGTGTATGGATTCCAAACGGTGCGGGTGTAGTTTTCATCAAGGCGCGCAAGTTTTTTCGGAATTTCTGCCTGAGCATCATACAACTTCAGAAAATTTTCATAACACTGAAGCAGATTATCTATTTCCATATTTTTTTGCTCCGTTTCCAAGCCTGCATAATCTTTAAATGACTTTAGTGCGTGAGCCGAAATTTTATCCGCTACCTGTTCGTGATAAGTATTGAAATTTTCTTTTCGGTTTTCCTTGTCATAGAGCGCCACTATAGAGTCTTTTCTCTTCACCAACATTTTTTCCTTTTCAATGAGCATGGTTTCTTTTTGTTTTTCTTCCATAAGCTCACCTATGTTTTTTTCAATATCGGCAACGTCTTTCAGTATGGCTTCCACATGCTGTTTCACCTGCTGAAAATTATTGTAGTTCTTTTCGGGCAATGCGGGAAAATTGTAGCTGTCGGCATAATTGACATCCTTAAATTCGTACGACACCTGTTTTGGATACTGAAGATTTGGTATCATGTATTCAAAAATTTCTTCCCTGTTGATGTATAGATAAACAGGTGATTTGAACTGTTCTATTATTTTTGAAAGATTCTGAATTTGCGATTGATACACTTTCAATACTTCATAGTAAAACATGAGTTTTTCAAAGGCATAAATGTTTAGTTCAATATTGGGGTCTGTCTGTAGGATGTATATTTTTTCATTGATGTTTTTTATCAGCGCGGACGATTTATTTATATTTTCTTCTTCTTCCTTTTTCAAGGGAAACTTATGAAACCTCACCATAGCCGCGCGTATGGCTTCGCTTTCTTTTACCTGCTTCCAAATCTGACTGCCGTTATAGCGAGTGAAAGAAGTGAGCGCATTTTTCAGCAGCACGTTGGTGTTTTCTGCAAAATAATAAGCGGTGTCCTGATAAGATATGTTTTGTTTTGCCTGAAAGCTGAGGCTGTCAATGCCCATGTTGGCGTTTTTGATGATATTAAAATAATGGTTGTTGATTCTCAACTCTTCCCACTCTTCGGCTTCATCAATGGTGCTATCTATGCCGACATATTTGAGCGTGATGATGTCACCGTTTAAATTTATGGAGTGTTGTTTTAAAATGCCGTTGTCAAAAATTCTTTGCTCTTCAATAGATTGTCCGTTGGATATTTGGTGTTTGAATGTCCATATTTTATCTATAAAACCATCTCCGTTTACAAAGCCGGTGAAGGTGATATTTTTGAAATATCCTTCAATGCTGCCCTTCATTTTTCCGTTTTCGTAATTAGACTTTACAAACAACTGAATGTCTGATGGAGTAGATTTTACTATGTTTTGATGCACTACCTGCCATTGTCCGATGGCTTTGCCTTCTTTGAAAACCCCATCTACCACATATTCTATTCCCGATGCAGTATAAATTATTTCAAACTTCCGCTCGAACAGCTCGTCATCGGGTTGCAGGCTTTTATAGCTGAAAGTCCATCTGTCGCTTTTTAAGCCATTGTTATAGCTGCCTTTGTATAAAATACTGTTGATTTTTTTCGTGTCTGTAGTGTCAATTATTTGCGCATGAAAAATAAAACGACCCTGCTTGACGGTATCTCTTTTTTCAATCTTGTATTCGTATTCGGCTATGCCGATTACATTGTCATTGAAGATGTATGGGCCTTTGTAAGTTTGAATGTTTTGTGCCGAAATATTGAGTGCGAATAACACGCTCAATGCAAGCAAGAGGTGTTTTTTTATAGAAATATTCCAACTTATTATTTGCTCTTTATGCAACTGTTGTGATTTGATTAACGGGCGTAAAGTTAATGATAGAAATAAAAATTAATTTTCAGTGATTCAATCTTAAAGAGTTTTTAAGGGTTGGGTGTTGTTCATTGGGTGCTTTGCTGTATAAAATAGGCTCATCCCCCTTCCCCTTCTCCCAAAGAGAAGGGGTTCGCATTGATTAAATGCTCAACCAAACATCAAAGACTTTTCTCCGATTCTTTTTTCTTCTGAAATTAACCTATACCTTAAATGAAAAGATTGGGAGCACTATTTAATAAACTCTGTTTATCTCTGTGTATGCTCCGTGCTCTCTTCTCTGTGGTTTAATAATTTTCACGCCAAGCAGCTAAGAAAATTTCCTGCTAAACACTTATGGCTTACCGATGAAAGCTAAAGGCTAATTGCTAAAACTCACTCCTCCATATCGAACAACCTCAAAAACGAAAGGAATGCCAGTTGTCCGCCATCGGCTTTTATATCGCCCGAAAGATAAGCAGACAAAGGTTTTCTGAGTTTTGCGCCCAATTCTTTCCAAACTTTTGATGATACCCGAATGGTAATTTCGGGTGTGCCGATAATAAATGGCTGCACTTCTGCAATACCCTTTCTTACATGCACCGACCACTGCTCTCCGGTGTCGGTAAATTCAAACAAAACCAATTGATTGATGTCAATGCTTTTTTCATAATTGAGTCGTGCCGCTAAACCATTGAACATGACCGAAAGCGGAATTTCATGCGCCATGCTTTGCGAGGGAATGGTCATTCGTTTGTTTTTCATGCCTTGCAATTCCAATGCGCAGGTGAGATAATAATTTCGCGCATTCGGATTCGATTGTTGCGCTGCAAGTTTGAGCAGCGCATCTATGCGAAGTTGTTTCGCTTCATCATCTTCAGGATATAATTGAAGAAAATGGTCAGTAAGTTCTAAAGTCCATTGATATTCATGGTTGGAAAAAGCAGTTTTAATTTTTTCTGAAAAAGAAATTTTTCCTCCGGCAAGCGCTTCCATTTTTTGTGCGCGTTCTTGTTTTTTCAAGGGAAGCAAATTGCTTGGGTTGCCATCGAAAAAACCCAGATAACCATCGTAAACCGAGCGCACGCTCCATTCCACCTTTCCGTAAAATTCCTGAAGCCAGGGCGATTGTTGCAAATGCGCGGGTAGAATTATTTGCTCTGCCAGTTCATCGGGACTCAGTCCCAGATTCATGCCGCGCACTGTTTGGTCATGCACAAATTGAATGGCGTCTCGATAATCGGTTAAAACATTTTGAATTTCTTTTGTGCCGAATAAAGGAATAGTATGGCTCGGCACTAAAATTTCGGGTTGCAGATAACGCATTTTGTCAATGCTCGATTTCCATAAATTAATATCGCGGTAAGGTGTTCCGCGAATGGTGTATAGATTAGGAAATGCTTTGTAAACATTGTCGCCACAAAACAATATTTTTTCCTGAGGCATCCATACAAAAAGCTGGTCGGGGGTTTCGCCCGGAGCATGAAATAAAATCAAATCAATTCCCGCAACAGTTACTTTCAATGAATCGCTGAAAGTGATGTTTGGTGCAACGACTCCAAGTTCAGTATTCTCAGAAAAATTCAATTGCGGACCAATGCCGCAATTTACCAAAGCATGCTCGTCTAAATAAACTCCGAACATTCGGTAAGCCCTTTGCTCGGTGATGTTGCGAACCAGCGCCACCGTTTGATACAAGTGTTGAGAAAACGTTTCATGCGCATAAACATCGGGCAGATAATTTTCCGCAAAAGCCGATGCGCCAAAAATATGGTCGGTGTGATTATGAGTATAGATGATGGCTTTTACGGGTTTGTTTGAAATGCTGTCGAAGGCTTGCTTTACTGCTTTGCCTGTTGCAATACTTTCCATGCAATCAATGATAATGATGCTGTCTTTGCCTTCAATCATCATGCTGTTGGCAAGCCCGTAACCGATAGCCACATATACATTTTCTGAAATTTTTTCAATACGCTTTTCAAAAATTTCGCTGTGTTGGTCTAATGAAGCAACGGAAGGAATGTTTTGCTGAAAAACAATTTTTTTATCGGAACAGGAATGGAGCAACAAGTGAAGCGCTGCTGCTATCGTTAACGAAATAATGGTTCTGAACATATCATGTTGCGGTTAAAGTATTTTTTAAAAATAACTTTTTTATACGCAAGCAAGGTATATTAAATCTTCAAAGCGAATGTCCTTCAACTATCATTCAACTCCATATATTTACGCCATGAAAAAAATCATTTTTTGTATCGGGCTTTTTTCGGTATGCTTTCATACTTATGCCCAAACATACACCCGTGCCGATTCTTTGAGAGGTTGCCTCACGCCATTGCGCGATGCTTTTGATGTTACCTACTATGACCTTCATTTGAAAATTGATATTGACAGCCAGTTCATCAGCGGGTATAACGATATTCGTTTCAAAGCGTTACGTTCTTTTTCAGAAATGCAGTTAGACCTGTTTGAAAACATGAACATAGATTCTGTGGTGTTTGCCAATGCTTCAATAAAATATAAAAGAGAAGGAAATGCTTTTTTTGTGAATCTGCCCGTAACGGTCCATCAGGGCGACATAAAAATTTTGCGCGTGTATTATTCAGGCAAACCCATTGCCGCTAAGTATCCACCCTGGGATGGTGGTTTTGTGTGGCGCAAAGACAACCAAGGAAAACCCTGGGTAGGTGTAGCCTGCGAAGGCATTGGCGCCAGCTTGTGGTGGCCCTGCAAAGACCATCTTTCCGATGAACCCGACAGTATGCACATACGCATTGCAGTGCCCGATGGTTTGCAAAATATTTCCAATGGCAGATTGCAGCAAACCGTGAAACAGCAGGATGGATACACCCGTTGGGATTGGTTTGTAAGCTATCCAATCAACAATTATAATGTTACGGTGAACATTGCCGACTACGCACATTTCAGCGATATACATATTCACGAAAACGATACCCTCACACTCGATTACTATGTGCTGCCCCAAAATTTAGAAAAGGCAAAAGTTCATTTTCAACAAGTGAAACCCATGATGAAAGCGTTTGAATATTACTTCGGAAAATATCCTTTTTACCGCGATGGATACAAGTTGATTGAGACTCCTTATCTGGGCATGGAACATCAAACCGCTATTGCTTATGGCAATAAATATCAACCCGGTTATTTAGGTCGTCATTTGCCCGGCATTGATTTCGATTACATTATTATTCACGAAACCGGACACGAATGGTGGGGCAATAATGTGAGCATGAAAGATATTGCCGATATGTGGATTCATGAAGGCTTCTGCACGTATGCCGAAGTTTTGTATGTAGAATTTATTCACGGCAAAGAAGATGCGCTGCGATATGTCAACAGCAAACGTTCGGGTGTAAAAAACAAAGAGCCTATTATTGGCGATTATGAAGTGAATCAGGAAGGTTCGGGCGATATGTATAACAAAGGGGCGCTGATGCTACACACCTTGCGCAGTTGGATGAATAATGATGCGCTGTTTCTTTCCATCATCAAAGGCATTCAGGAAGAGTTTGCTTACGAAACCGTTACTACCCGCCAAATTGAAGGCTATATGGAAACCAAAGCAGGCTTGAATCTGAAGCCGTTTTTCAATCAGTATTTAAGAAAAGCAGAATTGCCTGTTTTAGAATATTCTATTTCAGGAAAAAAGAAAAATGCCACACTTACCTATCAATGGAATGCGGTGAAGGATTTCGATATGGCAATACGAATTTATGCGAATGGAATGATGCATTGGATTTCACCGAAGGAAGCGCAAGCACAGCAGTTCTCTTTGGGAAAGCTCAATAAGAAAAATGGTTTCAGGATAGACGAGGAACATTTTTATATAGGGCTCAAATAGGTTTGAAATATTGCTGTCCGGTGCAGTAGCTTTGCTATACTTTGAAAAAAGCAATCTCCATATTGTTTTTGCTGCTGTTGTCATCAGCCACTTTGCTGCTGACGATTAATTCCCGCCTTCAGATAAAGCAGGTGAAACGCAGCGTGAAAAAAATGTTAGCCGAAGGCAATATTGATTATTCCAAAACGGTGATTTTTTCTGCCGAAGAAATTTCAAATGCTTTTTGGGTAGAGCCTCGCGAATTTCGGCTTGACGGTATGATGTTCGACATTTTCAAAACCGATACCATTAATGGTAAATTATTTTATCACTGCTTTGAAGACGAGCATGAAAATGCCTGGGTGGAGCTGCTGCTGAAATTTTCCGAATCGGAAACACCTTTTTCTTCCGCCAAAAACGGCAAACAAAATCCGCTGAAGTATTTGATGAAAGATTATTTTTTAAATAGTGGACTGTTGGCAGTCGGCAGTTGGCAGAATGGTAAAAATTCTATTTCCGAACGAATTGATTTTCCTCTTTCTTCCCTTTTTACATCAGGAGTTTTCAATCCCCCGGAAGCAGTTTGATTTAGGGGAATGTTTAATGTTTTGCTGTTGCAATAATTTTAGTGTTTGAATATAGCTTGGTGAGCGCATGTTATTTTAATCTTTCCTTATGCATAGATTGGAAATATAATGTGGGAGGATAGTGGGCAGGCTTAGCAACATGCTTCAACAAGCTCAGCATGACAACGCGCGAGTTGAAGTTATTAGATTACTTCACTTTGTTTTGTTCGCAATGACGTTGCCTTAAATGTTCCGTTATTTTCTTTCTTGAAATTTTTAAAACCTAAAAAACCAATTATGAAAATATACAGCATCATTTTTATGATGTTTGCTTGCCTCATTCAATTGAATGCTCAAACGCTTACCATAACCGATAACAATAGTATGCAGCCGCTCGAAATGGTTACGCTGCAAAGCAGCAATCCTGAAGCATTTGCGGTAAGCGATGCTAAAGGCAAAGTAAATATTTCGGCATTCAAAGGCGCGGATACTATTTATATCCGACTGATGGGTTACAAAAATCTTGTGTTGAGTTATGCGACATTAGAAGCATCAGCTTTCAAACTTGCCATGCAGCAAACAGCCATGTCGCTCGATGCCGTAGTAGTATCGGGGGTGCGCTGGCAGCAAAGCAAAAGAGAAATTCCATCGAAAATTTCGGTAGTAACACAAAAGGATGTGTTGCTGCAAAACCCGCAAACCACTGCCGATTTGTTGGGCAGTTCGGGAGAGGTATTCATTCAGAAAAGTCAGATGGGTGGAGGCAGCCCGATGATAAGAGGTTTTGCCACTAACAGAGTATTGATTACTGTTGACGGTGTGCGCATGAACACCGCCATACTGCGCAGCGGCAATGCTCAAAATGTTATTTCGTTAGACGCGCTCTCAACCGAACGAACCGAAGTCATTTTCGGTCCCGGCTCGGTGATGTATGGCAGCGATGCCATTGGCGGGGTGATGAACTTTCAAACGCTAACGCCTTCGCTTTCCAAAGAAAAAAATAATCCTGTGGTGAAAGGCAGTGCATTGGCGCGCTACTCATCTGCCAACCAAGAAAAAACCGGACACTTCGATGTGAGTGTAGGTGGTTTGAAATGGGCATCTGTTACCAGCATTACCTATTCAGACTATGATGATTTACTGATGGGCAGCCACGGACCCGACAAATACCTGCGCCACCAATATGTGCAACGTATAGATAGCGCTGATGTGATAGTTCAGAATTCGAATCCGAAAAAACAAGTGCCAACGGAATACAGCCAAATCAATCTGATGCAGAAAATTCGTTTTAAGCCGAATGAAAAATGGGATTTCAATTATGGTTTTCATTATTCCGCCACTTCCGATTATTCGCGCTACGACCGCATGATTCGTCCGCAAGGCAATACGCTGCGCTCTGCCGAATGGTATTATGGTCCGCAAATATGGATGATGCACCAGTTGGATATGGTGCATACCGGCAACAACAAATTGTATGACCATCTGCGCATCAATGCTGCTTATCAGTTTTTTGAAGAAAGCCGTTTTGACCGCGACCTGAACCTCCCGCAACGCAGAACCAATGTTGATGATGTGGATGCCTTTTCTATCAATATGGATTTGGAAAAAACCATTGGCGAAAAACACCGTTTCAATTACGGATTGGAATGGGTGCATAATGTGGTGGGTTCTATTGGAGAAACTCTGAATATTGTTTCGGGCGAACAAACCGCTGCTCCTTCGCGCTATCCCGATGGCGCTACCTGGAGTTCGTATGCAGCGTTTGTAACTTATCGTTACAAAATTAATCGTCAATGGAGTTTGCAAACGGGCGTTCGCTACAATCATTTTCTGTTGAATGCCGAATTTGATACTACCTTTTATCCCTTTCCTTTCAGCACTGCCGAAATCAATTCGGGAGCAGTAACGGGAAGCGCGGGTTTGGTTTTCAATCCGAACGAAACCTGGCAAATCGGAGCCAATTTTTCTACCGGATTTCGCTCGCCCAATGTAGATGATATAGGAAAGATATTTGACTCTACGCCCGGCTCTGTAGTAATTCCCAACCCGTCTTTAAAATCGGAATATGCCTATAATGCAGAGTTGGCTGTTGCCAAAGTTTTTGCTGAAAAGGTAAAGGCGGATATTACTGGTTATTACACCTTGCTCAACAATGCTTTAGTGCGCAGACCTTTTCAACTCAACGGTAAGGATAGTATAGCTTATGCCGGAGAATTGAGCAGAGTAGAAGCTGTTCAGAATGCGGCAAAGGCTTATGTGTATGGTATTCAGGCAGGTATTGAAATCAAGTTGCCGCATGGGTTTGGTTTTTCATCGCGCATCAACTGGCAGAAAGGGGAGGAGGAGTTGGATGATAATACCACTGCGCCACTGCGCCATGCAGGACCATTGTTCGGCATTTCGCGATTCACTTATTCAAAAAACAAATTGCGCGTGGAACTGAACTGCATTTATAATGGCGAAATCAGCAATGCTAATCTCGCTCCCGTAGAACAAGACAAAGCCTACATGTATGCCGAAGACAAAAACGGTTTGCCTTATTCGCCTGCCTGGTATTCGCTGAATTTTAAAGCGGCTTATCAGGTGAATAAATATTTTATGTTGAGTGCCGGAATGGAAAACATCATCGACCAAAGGTATTTACCATATTCATCGGGCTTGGTAGCTCCCGGAAGAAATTTTGTTTTGTCGGGGAGGGTGGTTTTTTAATGTCTTTTTAAGTATTGATGCATTTATTGTAATCGGCACAAAGCATTGTGCACATATTTTCGACAAAACCCTTTTTTATTTTGAACGAAACAGTAGCTTTGTCCCTGATTTTCCTCCCCATGTCAATAAAAAATAGTAAATGACCTACGCGATTATCGCAACATTTGTTGTGGGATACGCTTGTATAGCGCTCGAGCATCCGCTCAAAGTGAACAAAACTGCTACCGCTCTTTTAACAGGTGTAATATGTTGGGCAATATTGGCTTTGTATGCTGTTTTTACCGGCAATAACGATTCACACGATATAGTGCATAGCTTGTCGCATCATTTAGGAAGTATTTCTGAAATTCTTTTCTTCCTGTTAGGCGCCATGACAATTGTGGAGTTGATTGATTCGCATCAGGGATTTAAAGTAATTACCAACCGTATCACCACCCGCAGCGCACGTAAACTGATGTGGATTTTGTGTATCACCGCATTTTTTATGTCGGCTGCATTAGATAACCTCACTACTACCATTGTGATGGTTTCTTTGTTGCGCAAGTTGATTCATAATAAAGAACAGCGATTGCTTTTTGTGGGTATGATTGTAATAGCTGCAAATGCCGGTGGTGCATGGTCGCCCATTGGTGATGTTACCACCACCATGCTTTGGATAGGCGGACAAATTACAGTGGTGAATATTATTAAAACACTTATCCTTCCGAGTTTGGTGTGCATGTTTGTGCCGCTTATAGTATTGTCTTATTCTTTGAAAGGAAACGTAGAACGAACCGACCATGATGTAGCGTCTGCCCTTAAAATTGAAAAAGTTAAAGGAAGCAAGCGTATGCTGTTGCTTGGCGTATTGGTTTTATTGTTTGTTCCGGTTTTCAAAACAGTTACACATCTGCCTCCATACATGGGCATGTTGTTGGGCTTGGGTATTGTTTGGCTGGCTTCCGAGCTAATCCATATTGACAAAACCGAAGAGGAGAAGAAACCTTACTCCGCCATTCATGCCTTATCGAAAGTGGATACAGCGAGTGTGTTGTTTTTCTTGGGAATATTAGTGGCAATAGGCTCGCTTGAAACTTTGGGAGTGTTAGACCAATTGGCTCATTTTCTTACAGAAAAAATCGGCAATCTCGATGTAATAATATCGGTTATAGGCATTCTTTCGTCTATTGTAGATAACGTGCCTTTGGTGGCAGCTTCTATGGGCATGTATCCGTTAGCTTCTCCTTTAAAAAATCCTGAAGCTTTTCAGTGGGCTATGGAAAACAAGGATATGGTAACCAATGGTGAATTCTTCTATCAAGGCGTTCAATACTTTTTGGTTGACGCTAAAATGTGGGAATTTCTGGCTTATGCTGCCGGAACTGGAGGCAGTATGCTTATTATAGGTTCTGCTGCGGGCGTAGCTGCTATGGGCATGGAGAATATTAACTTCGTGTGGTATATCAAACGCATTGCTCCATTGGCTTTCATAGGTTATGTTGCGGGTATCCTTACCTACCTTGCCATTTACCCTTATTTTGTTCATTAAACCGTAGTTGAATAATCCTATCTTCCCGGTGTTGTTTTGGTATCTAAAAGAAAAAAGCCCCGTGAAATAAATCCACAGGGCTTACACTAAAACCAAAACCAACCGAAAAAGTGTAGCTTATTTTTTGATGATAATATTATTTTCAATGCTTGTAGGTGTAGTTGTTTTACCTGAGGCTGCATTTTCAAATCTCAAAATTTGAGTGTTTCTGAAGCCTACCGAGTTGAAAACAAACATTTCTTTTTTACTGTCGCTTACAGCAATGCCATTCATGAATCCTGTATTGTTTGAAGAAGCGATTTCAACCGGAGTTGAGAATTCTTGTTTCACCGATGCTCTTTGTGAGTGGAATATTTTTTCGCCCGAAAGAATAAACATTTCTTTTTCATTGTTGGTAAGATAACAACTCATGTTATTATACACTTGTCCAACTTGAACGTTGAGTTTGGTTGGCGCACTGAATTTTTCGTTCAAAGCACTTCTTTCGCTCACATGAAAAGTAATGTCTTTTCCTTTTTGTTTGGTAAAATACAAGCGCAATCCGTCATTAGAAAGCCAGGGGTATCCTTCTGAAATACCCGGCTCGTTAATTTCGTTCAAAGGGCGAATATTTACCAAGCCGCCTTCGGCAGTAGTAGCCTCAAACAAGTCGTTGCCTCTTTGAGTGCCATCAACGCTGCTTACAAAAATCATGACGCTTTCATCGGCATTAACAGTAGGCATGATGATGTCATATCCTTCATCGTTACCAACGCCTTTCAAACGTGTAGGTTTATCGAACGAGCCTGAAGTGCTGTTGCGGTTCATGACATACAACTGTTTGTTGCCGCGCATGTTTTGCGAAGTAAAAAACAATCTGTTGCCGTCTTTACTCAATTGACCGACCAAAGGCATTACCTCGTTGCCGGTGTTTACAATGCCTCCGTAACGAAAATCAAATTGATTCACCGAGGAAGCACCGGAACTGGAAAAATCTAAGTATCCTGTTGCAACGTTTCCGATAAATGCTGTGGAAGCAAATACTAATCCGAGTAAAAAAAGTCCGCGTTTTCTGAAGTTTTTCATAAAAATGGTTTTTAGAATTTCTCATTTTTACGAATGCTATTCGGAAAAGTTACAGAAGAGTCAAAAATTTATTCAGTAATAACGCCCAACTCCAGAAGTCCTGCTGCCGATACCGGATTAATTCGGGCTGCTTTTCCATCGGGTAGTTGCACTTTAAAATCAGTCCAGCCGGGCTGTCCGGCACGAGCATCGGGCTTGTAGTAATCGGTCGAAATAATTTGAGCGCCACTTCTTAGTGCTGCCTCTAACTTAGAATAGTCGCCATTGCGGGCTTCCTGAGTGTCGGAATCAGCACGGGTGCGCACAATATAACCTTGACCTACGTATGATTTAATTTCATTTTCGCTCGAAACAGAACTGTTTAAAATAATAAATGCAGCCTCCTCTTTGCCGGGTGTAGCAAACACAAAACTCGCCCGTCCTTGCAGCGAAGGACTGCTCTGAGTATAGAGGTTTACCAAGCCGCCACTCATTACAAACACCACCTTACCGCGGGCTTCTTTTAGTTGAGGCCAGTTTCCGGCAAGCACTGCTTCTTCGAGTGTATTATAATTACCGCGAACATCATCGGGCGTGATAACTTTATCGAGATTGGCTCCGAAAACAGATTTAATTTCCTCGTCTAATGCATCGGGCGAAGACATATCATAAGGTATGGCGTTGGCGAAATTGCCAAAAGTTAAAACACCGGCTGGAGCAGAAGATTTTGTTTCGATATAAATGAATAAAGGAACATGCCGCGGGTTTTGGTCTGACCATTGTTTAAGAGCTTCTAGCGAGCTTTTAAATGTCCAGTAATGGGTTAAATAATCTAAATCGGGTACATGCAATACTTTAAATCCGGGCAAGTCGAGTGCGGGCACATTCGATTCGGTAGGCTCGCTTACTAAACCTTTTCCTGCCCAATTGGAAAAATTGCCGCCTTGTGGGTCGTTGTAAATATCAATTTCCAATCCTCTTACATTGTAGTCGGAAAATTGTTGGTAGAATGGCAAATGGTCGTAATCCCAACCATCGGGGTCTAAATCGGGCGGAAGCAAGTTTTTAATGCTCTGCACTAAATCGAAAATTGGCTGATAAGTTTTCTGGCGATAGCTGTTATGACTGGCTATTACCTGAATTTGATTCATACGAAGCGTATCAATGTTGCTGTTTGTTTGAATATTATCATCAGCGCTTTTATCTTTTTTACAAGAAACAAAAACTAAAAAACCAAGCGCTATGCACCACAAAAAATTGAACTGTTTCATTTTCAAAACTTTATAAGGAAGCTAAAGTTAAGGAATTGTTAACGTAAAATATTTTGGGAGAAAAATAATCTTATCGGGAGCTATTTGTAGATAATAAACTCAACTCTACCGGGATTGAGAAAAGTGTTTTTAACAAATGCCGGAACACGCACTAAACGAATTTCGCAATGAGTATCTGTTTTCAAATCTATTTGAGAAAAATCAGCAACGGCTTCAAACAAATCGGGTCTTACTTTTTCAAAATCTTGTAAACTCACCAAACATGCTATGGTGATTTTTTTCGGAAATATTTTCACTTCCGTCCCTTTGGGAATATTCACCGCTTTAACAGGCACTTCCACATTTTTTTCGGTAAATTCTTCTACCTGAATATTGAACTGCACTTCACTTTGCTCCATGTGTATGCCCGAAATTCCGGCATCTTTCAATTTTATGTTGCCCGATTTAGATTCATTCAGGTTTTTGTACACGATAGGTTCTGTTTCCCAAAATTCTATATCTGCAATGAGTTTTTTCGGACCTGAAACAGTGATTTTTTCAGGTTGAGTATTTACCGGCAAAGCCAACCCGAATTGTTTTTCAAAACTGAGGTCGGTAGTTACTTTTACTTTCACCTGCTTCGAAAATTTTTTGTCGAAAGTATAGTGAAATGTATCGGGCAAAATATCGAGTAGTTCATAATTTTTCAAACTGCCTGAAAATTCGGCATTCAGCCGACTGCTCAACAAATATTCGCGTCCTTGCGGAAGTTTAGAAGCATCTATTTCAAGGTTCACCGAATTTTTTCGCAATTGCGCCAAAGCCAATTGAAAGCCTTTTGCACGAACACGAATAATAAGTTTATCAGACGATGCACTAAGCATATAATCCTGCGGCACATTATCAAAAGTGATAGTTGCTTTCAACGTTCCGGTATACTCATGATTGAGTTTAATGGTAAGCCAAAGTAAAACAGCAATACCCATACAAATGATGAGTATTGCTGTTGGTCTGTCTTTATGTGCGGGGTGTTTGAAAGGCACTCCGCTATCACCGGCTATATGGTCAGCCATGTGCTACAAATTGATTACGATTTTTCTGCCGGCTGCTTTTCGGCTTTGGTTTCCTTTTCATTACCGTTGCCATAAGCCGCTCTGGTGTATTCCATAGAAATACCTGTTTTGTCTAATTTCACACGCGTATTGGCATCCACTTCAAGCATCAATGTATTGGCATCAATACTTGCAATTTTTCCGTGCATACCGCTTATCGTAACCACTTTGTCGCCTTTTTTCATTTCGTCAATAAACAACTTCTGCTCTTTGGCTTTTTTAGTTTGCGGACGAATCATGAAAAAATACATCACCAAGAAGATAGCTCCCATAAAAATAAATGTTGGAAGCGGACTGCCTTGACCGCCTTCGGGAGACATCATTAAAAATATTGTTTGAAATTGCATAAGTTGTTTTTCAGCAATCAGACTGCTTATTGTGCAGGCGGATTAGGGTTAATAACATCAGTGGTGATGTTTAAAATAGTTTGACTTGGGTTGGTATTGGCAGTAATGGTAACCATTTTCTTTTGAACGCCCGATTTTCCTTTACTATCGTAAGAAACTTTAATTTCTCCTGTTTTTCCTGGTTTAATGGGTTCTTTAGGAAAGTAAGGCACTGTGCACCCGCAAGAACCTTTGGCATCAGAAATAATCAGGTCGTTAGCACCTGTGTTGGTGAAAGTAAAAACAGTTTCTACGCTTTTACCTTCATCTACCTTACCGAAATCGTGTTCGTAGCGGTCAAATTCAATACCGGCAAGCGTTGCAGGATCAATCGGCTCATCGCCTGCAGTTTCCGTGTTGTTAATAACATTTGTTGGCAGTTGATTTTCGGTAGGAGCATTGTCAGAAGTTGTTTCATTAGAACCTTCATTGTTGCAGGCTACAAAAGCTAAACTTGCTAATGCAAATGAGAAGAAAATTTTTTTCATGTTAAAAAGATTTTTTTGAGTTTAACCATTAAAAGCGCACAAATTTACGGAGAAATAAAATTTCACAGGCTGCTATTTGAAAAATATGAAATTATAATTGTAGCTTTCTGTTATAATTTTCTACTAAATGAGATACTTTTTTCTCCTCATCATTGCACTTTTTTTTACAACTGCAATATTCTCTCAGCCCTGCACCACTACTAACGCCTCCGGATGCCTTTGTGCAGACGGAAGAGATACTTGTGCGTTGTTGCCCGACCTGACCATTTCGTGGTTTGCCATTTTAAATTACATGAACGGACCGAACGAATATTCTCAAAGCGGCAATGGCGCTAACGATGGAAGGCTGAGAATTACAGGCTCTACTCCCAATTTAGGATTTGGCTCTTTTACCGTTCGGGGCAGTAATTATTTTCTCTGCGGAACAGACACCATCTTTGATTCTAACAGAACGCCTTCATGTCCTGACGGCTCTAATCCAACCAATTTATTAGTGCAGCGGGTTTATAAAAAAATGGGCAATACCATGACCTATGAAGACCGCTGGGCAGGAGGACAAACTTTTCACCCCACACACGGACACAATCATGTGGACGATTGGGTGGTGTTTACCTTGCGCGAAGAAGACCCCAACAATCACGATACTTTGAGCTGGGCTATTGTAGGTGAAGGAGCCAAAATAGGATTCTGTTTGATGGACTACGGAAGTTGTTCGTACTATAACGGTCATTGCCGCACGGTTCAAAAATACAATCAGGGAACAGTGCTGACGAATAGCAGTTTTCCCAATTACGGACTTGGAGGCGGCAGCTACAATTGTTCTCCCGTTGAGCAAGGAATTTCTTCGGGCTATACCGATATATATGATGAAACTTTAGATGGCATGTGGATTAATATTCCGCCCAATATCTGCAATGGAAAATATTGGATAGTAGCACAAGTGGACCCGCTCAACCATTTTTTGGAAGCAGACGAAACCAATAACTGGACTGCGGTTCCTTATACCCTTACCAAACAAACTCCGGCAGGTTCAGCTACTGCTTCCATTACACTTTCTGATGACGAATATCTCTGCAACAATGATTCTGTTACACTTACTGCAAGCATTGCCAGTTCGTATTTATGGTCTAATGGCGCTACCACAAGAAGCATTACTGTTGCAGACCCAGGCAATTATTCGGTGCAAACCACTGCAACCTGCGGCTCTGCTACTTCGCCCGCCATCACCATTCAAAAGTTTTATGCCGAAATTCAAAATA
This sequence comes from uncultured Chitinophagaceae bacterium, assembly GCA_964518215.1. GTDB lineage: Bacteria > Bacteroidota > Bacteroidia > Chitinophagales > CAIOSU01 > CAYSGX01. The sequence goes on along the minus strand of CAZFFP010000021.1, from coordinate 23,565 downwards.
CGAAAGAAGATACATCGTGTATCGGGCAGCCGTTTGAGTTAGGAGCATCGGGCAATGGAACTGTGTTATGGTTCGATGAGCCTTCGGGTGGCAATTTGCTCGACACCGGAAATATTTTTTATACACCAAATATTACTGAAACAACTACATACTATGCTGCTGTTGAAATGGCAGCAAATTCGAGCACCGATTTTTGTCAGCCTACCAATCATTCGGGCAGCAGCCAATACAGTGGCAACACTTTTAACAGTTATATCATTTTCGATGTCCACAAAAATTTCACTTTGAAATCGGTGAAAGTTTATTCCGATAGAGCCGGAACTCGCATTATTGAATTGCGCAATGCCTCCGGAAATGTTTTACAATCTCAATCGGTCAATATTCCAACAGGAACTTCCCGAATCAATTTGAATTTTGAAATTCCTGCCGGAACCAATTATCAATTGGGAACCAATGGTGCTACTAACCAAACCAATTTCGGATATACCAGTCCGCGATTAAGAAGAACAAGCTCAGGCGTAAGTTATCCATACACCATTCCCGGAGTGGTGAGCCTGAAAAATTCTGATAACGGCACTGCCTACTACTATTATTTCTACGACTGGGAAGTAGAAACCCAACTCACCTGCACTTCGCCACGGATGCCGGTTACTGCAACAGTAGGCAATATAACAACAGTTGAAATTGCCGATGCAGATACTGTTTATTATGTTACCGATGCCGATGTAACGCTCAGTGGCATTCCTGCCGGAGGTGCATTTTCAGGTCCGGGAATAACCGGAGATGTTTTCAGCCCTTCTGATGCGGGTGTTGGCGGACCTTACCTCATCAGTTATGAATATCTCGACACTGCCAGTGGCTGTGCGGCAACCGACCATATTGAATTTTGGGTAGTGGATGTGAGCACCAAAATAGAAAAGCCCACCTCGTTCCAAAGGTTGAAGTATTACCCCAATCCTGCACAAGGACAATTGACGGTAGAATTAAATTCAGTAGGAAACCAAGCCATACAAATAGAAATAGTGAATATGCTGGGTATGATAGTTTATGATGAAAAAATATTTGCTGAAAACGGTATAAACCGTTTCGATATAAATATCTCAAGTTTTGCAAGAGGAGTTTATCAAACAAAAGTAACTGCATCGGGCAACAGAACCGATTTTTCTTTTGTGAAACAGTATTAACTTCTTTAAAAAAATTACTCGCTGTTTCGCACTACAATAAGTTGTCGCCAACTCCCAAATATACCCGGTTTCGTAACTTTTGTTTTCCTTATACGCGCTAAATTGCAGCACCGATTATATGCAGATGCTTTATTTTGCCATAAGTTTTTGACTCGAAAAAGGTTTATGAGTTTGCAGGTTAGGAGACTTGCTTTTTTCATCTGCTTTTCCGAGTGAAACTTTCAAAGTTCAACAGACTAGTATTAGAACTGTTCCAATGTCTGAATTCTCTTTTCAATGGGCGGATGGGTGGCGAACAATTCTGCAAAAACCGCTGCAATCCCCGTGGCTTTTCCTTTCGGGTGTTCTATGAAGAGTTGTGCTACATCGTCTCTTTTTACGGCTTCTATCATCGGGTCTCTTGAGATTTTTCTCAATGCCGATGCCAATGCTTTTGGATTTTTAGTAAGTTCAGCCGCACCCGCATCTGCCATGTATTCACGCTTTCGGGAAATGGCAAACCGAAAAGTAATGGAGATGAGGTAAGCAATCAATGCAACCAATATAATTAAGAGAATTGCTCCTCCGCCACCGCCTTTTTTTCCGCTGCCGGCTTTTTTCCCAGTGCTGAATCCCACAGATCGAAAAGCCATTTCTGCAATGAAAGCAAAAATGCCAACAAAAATGATGGAGATGATTAGCAGGCGCACATCGCGGTTGCGGATATGCGTCAGCTCATGTGCGATTACAGCTTCCAGTTCTTCATCATTCAGTTTATTGATAATGCCCCGCGAAAGCGCAACCGTGTATGTTTTTTCATTGATGCCGCTGGCATAGGCATTCAGCGAATCATCCTCTATAATGTTTATGATTGGCGTTTTCATGCCTCTTGAAATGCAAAGATTCTCCACGAGGTTATACACACGCATGTTTTCATTGCGACCCAGCATACGCGCACCTGTTGCTTTGGCTATCATGCGGTTATGGCTGAACCACGCAATGATAAACCAGATGAGAATGGCAAAGATTACTATGTGCATGAATGTCAGCGACAGCACCTTCTCATCATTGATGAGGGTGGTGCTTTCAATCGGTGAAGCGTCTTTCTTGTCTAACCCGAGAATAATAAAAATAACCCGCAACAATGAGTACAACAGCAAAGGGAAACCAATTAGTAAAATGATTGAGTGGATATTGTTGCGCCAGATTTGCGTTTGTAAGCCAACATATTTCATCTGAAATGGACGGGTTAATCAAATTTTACTTTGGTTGCTTCATCCAGCCGCTCGCGTTGGCTGATTCCCAAATGTAAGGAAAGTAATAACAATAATCGGTTATTTTTTTAGGACATAAAAGTAATCAGTGCAAGGGGGAGATAGCCATAAAATACTCCACTCTCACCGGTTTGCCTTGTTGTTCACCGGGTGTCTAATGGGGCATTGCTTTGATATGTTTAACCGCAGCATCGCCCAGTAAAATGCTTCCACTTGACCTCATTATTTCCACCAAACCAATACTTCCGTCTTTTTCAATAACAAAACTCAGATAAGTTTTCCCCTGAATTTTTTCTTTTACTGCTTGTTCCGGATAATTCATGGCAGCTATATACTTAAATAAGTCATTTTGCCCTCCGGGAAATTCAGGTTCCTTTTCAACATTCAGATACTTGAGTACCTCATTTTGTTCTTCTGCAAATTCCATTTCATTTTCAACTTTTGTATAAATAGCATCTGTAGCAAAATCACCTTCTGCCGAAAAAGAGACATCAGTGTTTTGTGTAAAAGCAAAAGAACTGATAATTAATAGCGATATAGAAATATTATATTTCACACGTTGAGTTTAAGCAATGAAAATAATAAAACCCAACGTGTAATCACCTTAATGGAACTTTCAACTATTCCCTACAACAACTCATTCGCCAAATTTGCCAACTCAGAGCGCTCACCTTTTTCGAGGGTGATATGCGCATAAATCTGTTGCCCTTTGAATTTTTCGATGAGGTAGGACATGCCGTTACTCTGCGCGTCTAAGTAGGGAGTGTCAATTTGAAAAATATCGCCCGTGAAAATGATTTTGGTGTTTTCGCCCGCACGGGTAATAATGGTTTTTATTTCATGAGGAGTGAGGTTTTGCGCTTCGTCAACAATGAAAAAAATGTTCGACAAACTGCGCCCGCGAATGTAAGCCAAAGGAGTAATCACCAATTTTTCTTTCTCTAACATTTCGGTAATTTTCTTATAGGACTTGTCTGTTTCCTTAAACTGGTTTTGAATCAATTTCAAATTGTCCCACAGCGGCTCCATGTAGGGATTCAGTTTCGATTTTACATCGCCCGGCAAATAGCCGATGTCTTTATTGCTCAACGGAACAATGGGGCGCGCCAGATAATACTGGCTGTATTCTTTGTTTTGTTCCAATGCGCCAGCCAAAGCCAAAATGGTTTTGCCGGTGCCGGCAACTCCTTGCAGCGTAACCAATTTTATTTCGGGATTTAGCAGCGCTTGTATGGCAAACACTTGCTCGGCATTTCGGGGTTTGATATTGTAAGCATAAGTTTTTTCTACGCGCTCTATATTTTCTGTAAGCGGATTGAAATATGCCAGCACCGAATTTTTTGTGTTGCGCAAAATCAGATAATGATTGGCTAAAGGTTTTTCTTTTGTGAGTTCGGAGTAATGACAAAAACCATCTTTATAAATTTTGTTGATGATTTCCATGTCCACTTCGTCAATGGTAGTGTTGCCTTTATAGAGGTGGTCAATGTCTTTGATTTTGCCGGTTTCGTAATCTTCGGCATTCACATTGAGCGCTTTGGCTTTAATGCGCAGGTTGATGTCTTTGGTAACGAGTGTTACTTTCCGCTTCGGAAATTCTTTTTGCAGCGAGAGCGCCACATTCAGTATGCGGTGGTCGGGTTTTTTTTCTCCGAAAACTTTTTCGGCATCAACAGGCGCGTTGCCGTTCATGTGAACGGTGAAATTACCTTTCTTGCTTCCGGGTTTAATGGGTATCCACTCGGTGAGCGATGCTTTTTGCGATGACTGGTCAATGAAGCGAATGAACTCGCGCGCTTCAAAGTTTTTGGTGTCGTTGCCTTTTTTAAAATGGTCGAGTTCTTCGAGAACGGTTATAGGAATGGCGACATCGTGTTCATCAAAATTTTCAATGGCTTCGTGGCTGTATAAAATCACGGAAGTGTCCAGCACAAAAATCTTCCGGTCGGCTGCTTTTTTACTCATGCGATAATTTAATCTGAAAAGAACAATAGAATTTCTGAAATCAATTTCAATAGCAAGTTCTGATTATTTGTGCGAAACTGCCATGCTGCCCGTAGCGCTTTTTTCCACAAATGGTGCAGAAAGAATCATTTCTTTCATATCGGGCACAAAGGTGTCTAAGTAGGAAAACATTTTCCATTTGCCTTCATGATATTCGAGGGCGGTGAGGTTTTCGACCCAATCGCCCGAGTTGAGGTAAGTAACGGTTCCTTTTTCGTTGCTGTATCGTTTCATTTGCGGCTGGTGAATATGCCCGCACACTACATAATCATACTGTTGGTCAATGGCGTGTTGGGCGGCAATTTCTTCAAAATCGCTCACATAGCGCACGGCTTTTTTCACGCTGTATTTTATTTTTTTGGCTAAAGAAATTTTCTCTCTGCCCAATTTTACCAAAAGTGTATTCAGCCAGCGATTGAGCCAAATGAGCCAGTCGTAACTTTTGCCACCGAGCTTTGCCAGCCACTTGGCATGGTTTACCGATAGGTCGAAAATATCGCCATGAAAAATCCAGGCTCTCTTGCCATCGAGATTCAGTATTACCTTATCTACAATTTCAAGAGAGCCTATCGTAAGTCCTGAAAATTTGCGCAGCATTTCATCATGATTGCCCGTTACATACACTACTCGTGTTCCTTCTTTCAGCATTTCCATCACCAACTGAATGGTTTCGTGATGCTCGGTGGGCCAATAGTTCTTGCTGAAACTCCAAATGTCAATGATGTCGCCATTTAGCACCAAAGTTTCGGGTTGAACAGAGCGCAGATACTCGTTGAGTTCGCCAGCATTGCAGCCAAACGTGCCTAAATGCAAGTCTGAAATCACAATTAATTCAACCTTTCTTTTCATGATTGCCGGTTGAGTGCAAAGTTCTGTTTGAAATGTAAATTTTGCCTGAAGCGCAGATTAATAATTGATGATGAAAAATTGTTAAGAGCGTTGTTTTCTTAACTATAAAGCTGCAATTGTTAAGGATTTCATAACAAGGATTTATTAGGCTAAGTGAACTTTTTGTAATTTCTTACACAGGTATTTAAATGAATCATCCTCACAAATAACTCTCGGTTTCGCATAAAATGTTATTGCTTTTCCCAACCACTTTTAATATGTAAATCCCGTTGCGGATAGGGAATTTCGATATTATTATTTCTGAATTTTTCTATGATGGCAAAGTTGAGGTCGCTGATGAGTTTCCCTTTTCTATGAATCAGCGATGTGGACCAAACGCGCAATTCAAAGTGTAAACCGTTGTCGCCAAATTCCATAAAACGCACCGTAGGCTCGGGGTTTTCTATCACATCGTGCGATTCCTTGCCCACTTCTATCAATAGACGCTCTACCAGTCGCACATCGCTTTTATAACTTACGCTTACCGGTATTCTAAAACGCACCTTACCTTCTTTATGACTCCAGTTTATCACTCGCTGAGAAATGAACTCAGAGTTGGGCACAATGATGGAGATATTGTCGTTGGTAATAATGTTAGTGGCTCTTGCCGAAATGCTGTCCACTCTCCCTTCGGTGTTGCCCACTTCCACATGGTCGCCCACTTTTATGGGTTTTTCAAAAAGAATAATAATGCCGCTGATGAAATTGTTGGTGATATTTTGCAAACCGAAACCAATACCCACGCCTAAGGCTCCAAAGAGGATGGCTAAAGTGCTGAGATTAATGCCTGCCGATTGTAAAATAACAATCAAGCCCAGTATGATTATTACGTATTTTACAATGGTTGCTATTGTCAGTCGCTTACTAATTTCTATGTTATACTTTTTGAGAATGCGGTGCATCAAAACCTTGTTGATTTTTGATGCCGACCAGAAAAGTATGATGAGCGAAAGCGTCAAGAGAATGAGCGATAAAATGCTCAGCGGATTATCACCAATTTTAACCATTGGTTTATTCAAATAATTGAGGATTTTTTCCAGAGACGAGATTATAAATAATAAGTGCATTGTTGATGTTTTAAGGATGAACAATAACCGGAAAGAACAACCGACACCTTTAAAGTTTCAGGCAGAAACCTAATAGACGGTTGCGACTCCTGTATGCCTGATAAACTTACAATTTATTCGGCAAAAGAGTGTTTCGAAAAAAATGATTCATTGAAAACGCTCATACAGCTTCGAATCATCAATACCATTCAACCATTCGGCTGCACGGTTAATAACCGATGCTACTGTTCCAGGCTCGAATGTTCTTTTTGAAATGTAAATTTTGTCTGAAGCGCAGATTAATAATTGAGGATGAAAAATTGTTAAGAAACAAGGTTCTTAATATTAAAAGACGCAATTGTTAAGGGTTTCATAACAAGGATTTATTAGGCTAAGTGAACTTTTTGTAATTTCTTGCACAGATATTGAAATGAATCATCATCACAAATAACTACCGATGAAAAAAATAAGTGATTACCTGTTGGTGCTTTTTGTATTTTTTTCGTGCGAAAACAATCCTTTGAAAGAAATGGAATACAAAGTAGATGTGCAGGGGCACAGAGGCGCGCGGGCTATAATGCCCGAAAATACCATTGAGGGTTTTATTTATGCTTTGCAGCAGGGAGTTACCACGCTCGAAATGGATGTTGTGATTACCCAAGATTCACAAGTAATACTATCGCACGAGCCGTGGATGGGACACGAAATTTGTTTGAATCTCGATGGAAATGCAATGGACGAAATCGAAGCGCTACATCACAATATTTATGAAATGAATTATGCCGAAGTAAAAAAATACGACTGCGGCAGCAAGTCGCATCCGCGCTTTCCCAATCAGAAAAATTTTCCGGTGCATAAGCCTTTGCTCGCAGAAGTGATAGATGCCGTTGAAAAATTTATTTCAGAAAAAAATATTCCGAAGGTTTTCTACAATATAGAAACCAAATGCACGCCCGAAGGCGATAATATTTTTCATCCCGCACCCGATGTGTTTTGCGAATTGCTTATGAATGTTTTGAAAGAAAAAAACATGACCGAACGAACCACCATTCAATCGTTCGATGTGCGCACCTTGCAATACATTCATGCCAATTATCCTGAAATGAAAACCGTGTTGCTGATTGAAAATGAACTTTCGCCCGAAATGAATTTAGAGCAATTGGGTTTTGTGCCATTTGCTTACAGTCCTTATTATGCATTGGTAAACGACAGTTTGAAAATTTTTTGCGAAGAGAAAAATATGCAACTCATACCGTGGACAGTCAACGACAGTGTTGAAATATACCGAATGCTCGATTTGAAAGCACACGGCATTATTAGCGATAATCCCGCTTTAGTGATACAGTTATTGAAACAACGAAACATCAAAACCATTTTGGAGCCATGAAATCGCTTTACATAGTTCGCCATGCTAAATCAAGTTGGAAATATTTCGACCTACAGGATATTGAGCGCCCCCTAAAGCAGAAAGGGAAAGAGAATGCCGGATTGATGGCTGAGCAATTGCGCAAGGAAAAAATAAAACCCGAACATTTTTTGAGCAGTCCTGCCGTGCGCGCTTTTGAAACAGCGAAGTTGTTTGCCAAAATTTTAGAATATCCTATTGAAAACATCGAAATCAATACCTCGATTTATAGCTCATCGGTTGGCGAATTGCATACGCTGTTGTTGGGTTTGGATAACAACCTCTCATCAGCGATTTTATTCGGGCACGACCCCACGCTTACCAATTTCACTGGATTTCTCACCAAGCAGGTGTATGAAAAAATCCCCACCTCGGGCATTGTAGCCATTGATTTCAGCGTGAACCACTGGAACATGATTCAGCAACATTCGGGCAGGGTGCGGTTTTTTATTTATCCGAAGATGTTTAGTTAGAAGGTTTCTCCCTCAATAATCATGATGTTTTGACATATTTCTTAACTATAAACATTCCTTGCGCTTGTTAACCCAACCATATTTAAACCTTTCCTTTATTTTTGGCTGTCAGTGTTAACAAAACGCCAATATGCCTGCCAAAAGAAAACAGAAATACATTAATCGCGAAATCAGTTGGTTGTCGTTCAACGAGCGCGTGTTGCAGGAAGCGGCAGACGAGCGTAATCCGCTGATTGAGCGGCTCAGGTTCTTAGGCATTTTTTCCAACAACTTAGACGAGTTTTTCCGCGTGCGCTTTGCCACCATCAAGCGCATGGCGCAATACGACCCCGAAACGGCACTCATTGGCGGACAAAAACCCAAACTGCTGCTCAAACAAATTCAGGATAATGTTTTAAAACAGCGTTTTCGTTTCGATGAAATTTATAAAGATATTCTGAAAGGCTTCGAAAAACACAACATATTCATCATCAACGAGCATGAGTTGAACGAAGAGCAAGGCGCGTTTGTAAAAAATTATTTTCTCGAAAAAGTGCGCCCCGTGCTCATCCCGATTATGATAGATAAGCTGGAAGAATTTCCCATGCTTAAAGACCGCACTATCTATCTTGCTGTGAAACTTTCGCGCACCGACAACCCTGCCAAGAAACGCTATTCGCTCATTGAAATTCCCACCAATGTGCTGCCGCGCATCATTAAACTGCCATCGAAACACAACGAAAACTATCTCATTTTTTTAGACGACATTATTCGCTATAATCTCAAGGATATTTTCTTTCTGTTCGATTACGATATTATTGAAGCATACACCGTAAAAATTACCCGCGATGCGGAATTAGACGTGGACAATGATGTGTCGAAAAGTCTGATTGAGGTGATTTCCAAAAGCGTGAAAAAGCGCGAAATTGGTTTGCCCGTCCGCCTCATTTATGATTATGAAATTCCCAAAGACCTTCTGAAGTTTATTGTGCAACGCATCAAACTTTCGGAAGTGGACAATATTGTTTCGGGCGGCAGATATCATAATTTCAAAGACTTCATCAGCTTCCCCGATTTAGGTTTGAAAAAGCTCACCTACGATAAATTAGTGCCGCTGCCGCATCCTTTTTTGAAACCTAATAATAGTGTATTCAGCGAAATCCGTCAGCGCGATATTCTCACGCACTATCCATATCAGTCGTTTCATCACTTCATAGATTTTTTGCGCGAAGCAGCTATTGACCCCAAGGTGCAATCCATACATATTACTTTGTATCGCATTGCCAAAAATTCTGCGGTTGCCAATGCGTTGCTCAATGCTAAAAAGAACGGAAAAGATGTTACCGTGATTGTAGAATTGCAGGCGCGTTTCGATGAAGAATCGAATATCTATTGGTCGCAAAAACTTCAGGCAGAAGGTGTGAATGTTATTTTCGGAGTAAAGGGGTTGAAGGTTCACGCCAAGTTGTGTTTGGTTACCAGAAAAGAGAAAGGAAAAATTGCGCACTACGTAAATGTGAGCACCGGAAATTTTCACGAAGGCACTGCCAAACTCTATACCGACAAGGGATTTTTCACCTGCGATCCGCTTATTACCCGCGAAGTAACCAAGGTGTTTGAGTTTTTTGAAAACAATATTCGTCCCGGCAGATACCGCGAACTCATGGTGTCGCCATTCAATATGCGGCAGAAAATTGTAGCGCTCATCAATATAGAAATCAAAAATGCCAAAGCAGGCAAGCCCGCCTATATATATCTGAAATTAAATTCACTGGTTGATGAAGAAATGATAAACAAACTCTATCAGGCAAGCGAGGCGGGCGTGAAAATAAAAATGGTGGTGCGTAGTATTTGCTCATTGATTCCGGGAGTGAAAGGATTGAGTGAAAATATAGAAGCCATCAGCATTGTGGGCAGATACCTCGAACACAACCGCATGATGATTTTCTGCAACGGAGGCAAAGAAAAATATTACATCACTTCGGGCGATTGGATGTCGCGAAATTTGGATTTTCGTTTGGAAGTAGCGTGTCCAATTCACGATAAAAGTATTCAGCGCGAACTGAGAGATATACTCGTGATGCAGTTTGAAGACAATGTGAAATCGCGCATTTGGGACGAACTGCTGCTGAACCGATACAAACATATTCCCGGAACGAAACTACAGGCACAGGAAGAAATTTACAATTACTTAATGTTGCAAAAGGAACATGTGGATACAACTGAACCTATTTTTGAAAACAAAAAACAATCATCTTGAAATTTGCCGCCATAGATATAGGGTCGAATGCTGTTAGGTTACTGTTTATGAATGTTTTCATGAAAGACGGAGAAGCTATTTATAAAAAAGATTTTCTGATACGGGTGCCCCTGCGTTTGGGCGAAGAATCTTTTATGGATAAAAAAATTTCCAAAAAGAAAATCGAAAAGCTGGTGAAAACGATGGAAGCTTTTCGCAACCTGATTGAAGTAAACGAAGCTATTGATTATCGGGCTTATGCCACAGCTGCACTGCGCGAAGCCGAAAATGGCGATGCCATAGTGAAAGAAATTTTTAAAAAAACCGGTGTCAACATTCAAATCATTGATGGCAACCTCGAAGCCAAAGTGATTAATTCCAACAATATCATTGCTCAACTTGAAGATCCATCAAAAAATTATCTGTATGTAGATGTGGGTGGAGGAAGCACCGAAATTTCGCTTTTTGTAAAAAGAAAATTGGTGCAATCGAAATCTTATCCCATCGGCACCCTGAAAATGCTCAATGACCAGGTGGACGAATCGGTTTGGCTGGAACTGCGCGAAACACTGAAAAGCTACAAAGAGAAATACGAAAATATTTCAGGCATTGGTTCAGGCGGTAACATCAATAAAATTCACAAGTTGTATGGAAATACCAAAGGGAATTTTATTTCATTCGACATGGTGAAATATGCGTACGAAACACTATCGTCCATGACCATAGCCGACCGCATTCGCGAACTCGGTTTGCGCCCCGATCGTGCCGATGTTATTGTGCCTGCATCAGAAATTTATTTGTTAGTGATGCGCTGGGCAGGCATCAAAAAAATGTATGT
>CAZFFP010000021.1:0-12156 GCA_964518215.1 uncultured Chitinophagaceae bacterium | reverse complement strand
ATAAAACCAGCCGCCAATAAAAAGTATGGAAAGCATGAATTCTGCAAACATGCCACCCATGAAAATATAAATGAAAACAGGTTTGCCCAAACCCCTTGTGGCATAATAGCCAAAAGCCAAATGAAAGAAAAAGAAAAACAACAGGCTGAACCAACTGATAGCTCTCAGCGGCTCAAGCGCCTGCACAAAACTTAGCCCGCTAAGCAGAATAATGAGATAGAACGTAAGTTTAAGTTCTTCTTTTAAGTAATGTCTGAATTTCAGCATAGTTGTGCAATGACTTCAAAATTAACACCATTTTATAATTTGTGTTTATGAAGTAAAAAATCAGCAACGGCTGCTTTATACTCCAACCACCATATTATCTATCAATCGCACCCCGCCTATCCACACGGCAGTGCAAATCACAACGGATTTTTCGGAGGAAATATTTAAAACAGGTAATAAATTTTCAGCATCAACTATTTCAAAATATTCGGGGGTAGAGCCTGTTGCGTCTTCAATCATTTCAACCGCTTTTGATTTAATGTTCGAAATTTCTTCCGAACCAATGGCATCGGCAGCAAAACGCAATGCGCGATAAATTTCAGTTGCCTTTGTTCTTGATACTGCATCTAACCGAACATTTCGCGAACTCATGGCAAGCCCGTCTGATTCGCGCACGGTGGCACACATCCTTAATTCAGTTGGTACGCGAAGAGCAGCCATCATTTTTTCTATCACTTTATATTGCTGATAATCTTTTTGACCTAAGTATAGTGTTGTGGGAGTAACAATATCCAGCAGCAATTTCACTACCTGCGCCACGCCATTAAAATGTCCGGGACGATGCGCCCCTTCCATCAACGTGTCTAAATATCCGATGTCAAAATGGAGTTGCGATGCTTCCCCCTGAGGGTAAATTTCGCCTGCCGAAGGCAAAAACAATACATCGCACTTTTCTGAATAGAGTTTTTCAATATCGGTGCCTGTAGTAACAGGATATTTATCGTAATCTTCTTTGTTATTAAACTGAGTCGGGTTTATAAAAATACTTGCTACTGTCAAGTCATTTTCAGCTTTCGATTTTCGAACAATAGCCAGATGTCCATCATGCAGTGCGCCCATAGTAGGCACAAAACCGATGGTTTTTAAGTTTTTTCTATATTCAGATAAATGCTTTTTAATATCCGTAATTCTATGAAAAATAATCACTTTTAATTAAAATAAAGAGGGTGAAAGAAAATCAAAATTGGTTCAAAGTTCCAAAACTGAGTTAAAATTCGTATTTTTGCAATCATTTTCGAAGGTGAAAGCCTTTTTCATCAGCCAAACCCACAATTTATGGAAAAGAAACGCGTGCTGATTGTAACTCAAGAGATGAAGCCTTATTTAATTAAAAGCTCCATCGCTCAGATTACGAGAGAACTACCACAACACATCCAAGACAAGGGCATGGAAATCAGGATATTGATGCCTCGTTTCAGCCTTATTAATGAAAGACGACACCGCTTGCACGAAGTTGTGCGACTGTCAGGTATCAACATCACTGTTCACGAGGAAGACCATCCGCTCATTATTAAAGTAGCTTCTTTGCCGGGCGCTCGTATGCAGGTGTATTTCTTAGACAACGAAGATATGTTTAAGCGCAAAGGCGCTTTCGGTGATGAGCAAACTCCTTTTTATGAAGACAATGGCGACCGCATGATTTTCTTCTGCAAAGGCGTTTTGGAAACCGTTAAAAAATTCGGATGGCCCCCCCATATTATTCATTGCCACGGTTGGATGACGAGCCTGATTCCATACTACCTGAAAACATCTTACAAAAACGACCCTGTTTTCAAACAGGCGAAAGTAATTTACTCGGTGTATGAAAACACATTCAACAACAAATTGGCGAAAAGTTTCTTAACAAAAGCGCCTGCCGAGAAAAACGACCCCGCATTCGATTCCTTTGCAAAATCAGACAATAACGGTTTGAATTTGGGCGGCATCGAAATGTCTGACGGAATTATTTTAGGCAGCGAAAACCTCACTAAAGAAGTGCAGGCTTTGATTAAGAAAAACGGTAAGCCGGTGTTGGGCTATAAGAGCGAAGAAGATTTTCTTCCCGCCTATGAAGAATTTTATACCAAATTCATCGTTTAACTTTACCGGCACAAAAGCCTGAAATGCATTTGAAATATTTTAAAATAACAGGGGCAGCAATATTATTGCTGCTCTTTTCTTTTTGTAAAGAGCCTGTATTAAAAGACGATTCGCTGCTACCCGATGAAAAACTCGGATTAGTATTCACCGACACGCTCACATTAATCGCTCATACCGTTCGCGAAGACTCCTTGCGCACCGATGAAATGCCCGATAATCTTTTGGGAAAAATGAATGACCCCATTTTCGGAAAATCTTATGCCTCGGTTTATTTTCAATTAAGGCTGCTCACCAACAATGTGGACCTCGGTTCCGCTGTCCAGTTAGACTCTGCCGTGCTTATGTTGCGCTATTCCGGAAAATATGGCGACCTCACTGTGCCGCAAACTTTCATGGTGTATGAAATGGATGAAAGTATGAGCCGCGATGAAAATTATTATTCCAACAAGGCATTTAATATCAAGTCTGCCGAAATTGGAAGGCTCACCAATTTTATCCCTAATTTAGACGACAGTATCGAAACCATTGAAGGAAAACTTCCGGCACACATGCGCATCAAACTCGATGCCGGTTGGGCACAAAATATTCTGAACCAATCGGGCGGAGGAAACTTAGCCAACAACGAAAATTTTCTTCAGTTTATGAAAGGGCTTTACCTCACCGTTGACACTCAAGGAACAGGTAACGGCATGGTTTATCTCGATTTGTTCAATGCTACTTCAGCGCTAACTTTTTATTATCGAAATGCCGACAGAGATTCATTGAATTTCAAAATAGTAACCAACAACAGTGCGGCTACACTCAATCAATTCAAGCATAATTACAGCGGCTCAGTGGTAGAGCCATTCATCAACGCCAACTCGACAGATGGCGATAGCGTAGTTTACATACAATCAATGGCAGGGTTGAAAGGAAAATTTACAGCGCCCCATATTCGCAACCTCGGCAACATTTCTATTAATAAAGCCGAGGTACTTATTACTGCGTTGAAAGACCCCTTACAGTTAGACAGTATTTATACCATCCCCATCAGACTTACCTTAAATGCATCTGATGCCGATGGAAGAAATGCATTCATCGAAGACCAATTTGTGAGCGAAACTTATTTTGGCGGTGTGCGATTTCAGGAAAACGACAGTTTTGGAAATGCCGTGAGTCGTTTTAAATTTAACACAGCATTATACTATCAGGCAGTATCAAAAAATATCAAAACCGACTATGGAATTTATATGCTCACTTTTCCGAGCACGAGAATTGGCGACCGGTTATTAGTGGGTGGCGGCAACCATTCGCAGTATCCGTTGAAACTGAAATTGACTTACATTAAAATTGACTGATTATGTGTGGTATTGTAGGATATATCGGGCATCAGCAAGCATTCCCGATATTGATAAAAGGCTTAAAAAGACTCGAATACAGAGGATACGACAGTGCGGGCATTGCATTGCTCGATTCAGATGTGAATATTTATAAGAAAGCCGGAAAAGTATCTGCGCTTGAAGAATTTTCCGAAGGAAAAAATATCAAAGGCACTATCGGAATTGGGCATACCCGCTGGGCAACACACGGTCCGCCCAACGATGTAAATGCACATCCGCATCTTTCTTTTTCAGAAGAAATCACGCTCATTCATAACGGAATTATCGAAAACTATTCGGTGCTGAAAGAAGAACTGATGTCGCGCGGTTATGAATTTAAAAGCGAAACCGATACAGAAGTATTGGTGAACTTAATTGAAGATATTTACAAAAACGATGAACTCTCTCTTTTTGAAGCAGTTCGTTTGGCGTTGAATCAGGTAGTGGGCGCATACGCCATTGTGGTTATGAGTAAAAAAGAACCCCATCATCTTATAGTTGCCAGAAAAGGAAGTCCGTTGGTAATTGGTATCGGCAACAACGAATTTTTCATTGCATCCGATGCCACACCTATAATAGAGCACACCAAAAATGTGGTGTATCTCAACGATGAAGAAATTGCATCGGTGAGTATGGATGATAAGTTGGTCATCAAAACCATTCAAAACCAAAACAAAACCCCTTATATCGAACGATTGGAAATGAATATCGAAGCCATCGAAAAAGGCGGCTACGAACATTTCATGATGAAAGAAATTTATGAGCAACCCAACTCTGTGCGCGATAGCATGAGGGGCAGGCTCAATACCGAAACCGGTTTTGTTTCGTTGGGCGGCATCAAAGATTATTATAAGAAATTAGTGAACTGCGACCGCATTGTAATGGTGGCTTGCGGCACTTCCTGGCACGCTTGTTTGGTAGGCGAATACTTGTTTGAAGATTTAGCTCGCAAAAGAGTGGAAGTAGAATATGCTTCAGAATTTCGCTACCGCAATCCAATTATTGATGAAAACGATGTAGTGCTGGCTATATCGCAATCGGGCGAAACTGCCGACACACTTGCCGCCATCGAAATGGCAAAAGCCAAAGGCGCTACCATTCTGGGCATTTGTAATGTAGTAGGCTCATCCATTCCGCGGGCAACACATGCCGGCTCTTACACACATGCCGGTCCTGAAATAGGCGTGGCATCTACCAAAGCATTCACCGCACAGGTTACTGTGTTGACTTTAATGGCAATGGCAATTGCTCAGGAAACCGGAACCTTATCTGCTTCCCGCTATCATCAGTTGGTGGTAGAGTTGGAAAAAATTCCTTCTAAAATTAAACAAGTATTAAAGCTCGACAACTATATCAAAGAGTTGGCACACACATTTGCCGGAGCTACCAATTTTCTTTACCTCGGAAGAGGATATAATTTTCCCGTGGCATTGGAAGGCGCATTGAAACTCAAAGAAATTTCATACATACATGCCGAAGGCTATCCTGCTGCCGAAATGAAACACGGACCCATTGCGCTCATTGATGAAGAAATGCCCGTGGTAGTATTGGCAACCAACAAAAGCGCTTACGATAAAATCATCAGCAATATTCAGGAAGTGAAAGCCCGAAAAGGAAGAGTCATTGCGGTAATTTCTGAAGACGATGAAATTATCAGAAACATGGCTGAGTTTGTAATTGAAATACCCGAAACAGAAGAAGCACTCACGCCTTTGCTTTCGTCTATTCCTTTGCAATTACTGGCATATCATATAGCTGTTATCAGAGGTTGCAATGTGGACCAGCCCCGTAATTTGGCGAAGTCGGTAACGGTAGAATAATTTTTTCGAATGGGCGAACTTGCAGACTGCTTTTCTGAATATTGAATAATTTCAGAAAAAATGATGCGCTGACTTAATAAGTAAATCGAAATATGGAACCCACTTCACAACATCGAACCGAAATAAATGCTTTGGGCGAATTTGGTTTAATCAAAGTTTTAACTGCACCATTTAAAAACGAAAACGAATCCACGCTTAAAGGTGTGGGAGACGATGCTGCGGTAATTGATTGTGGCAATGGCAATTGCAAGGTGGTAACTACCGATATGTTGGTAGAAAGCATTCACTTCGACCTCATGTATGTACCGCTGAAGCATCTCGGTTATAAAAGCGTGGTGGTGAATCTGTCAGACATTTATGCCATGAATGCAACGCCAAAACAAATTACGGTGAGCATAGCCATCAGCAATCGTTATTCGGTAGAAGCACTGGAAGAAATTTATGAAGGCATCAGACATGCCTGCAAAACCTATGAAGTAGATTTGGTGGGTGGCGATACCACTTCTTCATTAAAAGGATTAGTCATCAGTATCACAGCCATTGGCGAAGCAAAAACCGATGAAGTGATTTATCGCGATGGCGCAGGCAAAGGAGATTTGATTTGTGTTTCGGGCGATTTGGGCGCTGCCTATCTGGGCTTGCAATTATTGGAGCGCGAAAAAAGATTGTTTCTAGAAGACTCCAACACAAAACCCGACCTCGAAGACCAACAATATCTTGTGGGCAGACAGCTAAAGCCCGAAGCTCGCAAAGACATCATTGCGCAGTTGAAAGAATCGGGCGTGAAGCCTACTGCCATGATTGATGTATCTGATGGATTGTCATCTGATATGCTGCACATTTGCACACAGTCGAATGTGGGTTGTATGATAGAAGAAGATGAAGTTCCCATTATGAATGACGCCTTTCAGAAAGCTATTGATTTTCATTTAGACCCCATCACCTGCGCACTCAACGGAGGCGAAGATTATGAGTTGTTGTTTACCGTAAAAAAAGAAGATAAAGCCAAAATTGATTTGCTCCCCGATGTATCTATCATTGGCTATATTACAGATGCTGCGGAAGGTTACAAACTGAAAACCAAAGGCAACAATATTCACGAACTGAAAGCGCAGGGTTGGGATGCATTGCTCAAAGCGCAACAAGGGAAGTAGGATTTCTAAACGAATACTAAAAAACCTTTTTTTACCTACTTAGAGTTGTTGGTTAACTTAGACTTTAAAAAAGAGAAAGTCTTACAACACAGACATCAATATTAGAATGTAATACTTCAAAATTTTATCGTCATTGCTCAATATGTGTAAAGCGAATACAATTTATGATAATCACCAAAAAGTATTGTTCATAAAAGTTAATTATTTATTGAAGAAAGGATATTAAACTTGGCTTTATTGCATCAACTAAAATCGCATTTAAAAATGAAAACACTTCGTTATCTGCTCTTTTGTTTCGCCCTTGCCGGTTTCTGTTCGTGTGAGAATATGACCGAAGAAATTCACCTCAAAGAAAACGGCTCAGGCGAATATAAAATTTACAGCGACATGATTCCGACCATGCGTAAAATGGCAAGCACTTTTTCCAATCTGTTGGGCGATTCTACAGAATACAATGACGAAACCAACGATGCCATTGAAGCCCATATCTGGAAAGATTTTCCGGAGGGAATTATAGATTCAACATTTGCTATAGAACCGGATGAAGAACAAAAATTGAATAAGATGCAAAAAGAAATGCTGAAACGTATGAACGGTTTTATGTATGGGGGAAAAGAACAAGGCTATCTCAACACGGGGATGAAGTTCAGCTTTACCAATATGGAAGACTTACAGACGATGATTAAAAACATGGAAGACAGCCAAAAGAATCAAAACAAAAAAGGTAATCAGGGCATGAAAGGGTTAGACGATTTGCAATCGAAAACAACATTCACACTCAAAAACAACTTGTTTACACGCCATACAGTTTTTACCAAAAAGCCTAAAATGGATGAAGACGAAATGGTGGGCATAAGGATGATGCTTGGCGAGGCTAAAATGAAAACGGTGGTGCATTTGCCCCGCAATGTAAAATCTGCCAAAGGCGAGCATATAGTGTCGAAAGAAGGCAAAAAAGTGGTGCTTGAATATCCTATGCTCGATTATTTTCTCGGAAATATATCGAGCGATTTTGAGATAGAAATGGAGTAGTTAATAATTGAAGCTTTGCTTTTTTAAGCACTTAAATAATCCCTCAAATATTCAAACTTTGAAGTCAGATTGCCGCTGTCGGTAATGGTGGCATTTTTTATCATAGCGCTTTCCGGTGCTAACAATTCAGGAATAATTATTTCAATCATTTTTTCTGCAAACGATTCTGAAGCATCTCTGGGCAATTCATTAGGCAGATTATCTACCGCCATAATATCTATCACTTCGGGGCTGAATGGCGCACCTACAGTTTGAGTTTGAGGATGATACCCCATCACCGGGTTTTCTATGGTGGTAGATTGTATGGTAGCAGGCACCGAGCCATCAATATCGCAACTGATGTCGGCAATGGTTTTTATGTTGAATTCGGGCAACTTCATTTCATCTTTGGTGAAAAACACCGGAGCTTTCGGATTCCAGAAAATGGCATTCACCATGATGCTTGCCGCTTTGTAGTAGGGCTGAAAACGGCATTCATATAATTCAGGATTCTGAAAAAAATCTTCCACAGGCATCTGCTTTCCGTCTTTTCTGAAATAAATGTCTTCGGTGTCTAACTGCACAAATACTGCATCGTTGAAATTGTTTTTCAAAAACGCTTCGATAGTAACTCTCTTAATGTCGAGGTGATAGAAAGTTTCCATAGCGCCACGTGCCACTCTGCCACCACCGGCAAGCACAATTTTCATGGGTGGTAAATATACAGTGCTATAGTAGGTAAACAACTCGTTTAAACTTTTGAATCTGGTGGCGCGGGGCATGTGAAACAATCCGGTGCGAAGGGCATAAGCCATTAACCCATTGTGAGCGCCTACAATTCCGGCAAATCTTCCGAAAGCAATGACTCTTTCGCCACGCTCATCGGTAACACATTCGTAATCTACTAATCTGATTTTTCGCTGCACAATTTCCTGCAGCATTTTTCGGTTGTGCGGTTGTTTTTTTATAGTGTGAGAAAAAAACAGATAAGTTTTGCCGGGCAACAATTTATCTACGGGCACTTCTTTCACACCTAAAAGTAAATCGCAATCGGTAATATCCTTTACTACTGCGATTCCTGCTTTTATGTATTCTTCATCGCTGAAACAGCGGTCGGGCGATGATTCTGCCACTATTTCCAACTGCGGGAATTTTGTGAGCACTGCAGCCGCTTGTTTCGGTGTGAGTGCTACCCGTGTATCAGGTGGAAATTTATACTCTCTTATAATTCCGATTTTCATGGTCGTAATAAATTCTGCATGAAAATAATGAACTTTGTTGCTGAAAGTATGCTTTAGAGTGCAGATTTCAGAATTTATTAAAAAATGAAATTGATTTTTATACAGTTCATTGAAATATGGGGGTGACCGGAATTGACAGCAGGAGTAGTTGTTTACCGGCAAGCCGAGCATTCTTTATTGGCTCGAAAATCTCAATACTGACCTTAATTCAAATGGCGAACACAATTACGCCATGGCTGCTTAATACCAGGTATTAGGTGCCTTTGTCGCTCACGGGCTTTGCCTGTTGCGCATGTGAAGCGGCATCATCAGAAACAGGCTGGCTGCGCGGGTTAGCTTTTACCGCAAGGCGAGACAACTAAAAGATAAGGCGATGGTTGGAGGGTTACCTTGCCTGCCAAAGCACGAAAATTAAAAGGTAAATAAGCTTGTAGAAAGTAGGCAGATGCCTTGTCTGGACGCGGGTTCGAATCCCGCCACCTCCACTTTTTCATTTCAGATTTAGCCGACACTTGGTAATAAATCTCATTTCCATGATTCAGAAATCAACCTTCAGCACTCATAAATCTAAATTTCCCCTACCGAATTATTATTTTTATGCCGTGCAATATCCTGTCAAATTTTTGAAACGTCTTTGGTTTATTTGGTTTTGGTTCGTGTTTGGCTCGTTCCTCATTGTGTTGTACCCGTTGTTTTGGTGGTTGCTCAAAATTAAAAGCAGGCATTTGTTTGCCAACAAACTCAGGCGGGTATGGGCATATTGGATTGTGTATTTCACCGGAGTAGATTACAAAACAGAAATGGACGGCACGCTCGATGCTGCACAGCAATATGTTTTTTGCCCCAACCATTCATCTGTTTTGGATATACCTTATTTTGCCATTTTTTGGAACGACCATTTCAAGTTTATGGCGAAAATGGAATTCTTAAAACTTCCTTTCATTGGAATCTTTTTCAGAACTATAGATATACCTGTTGACCGTAATAGTAAAATCAGTTCGTTTCGGGCGTATAAAAGCGGAATGGAAGCTATTGATGAAGGCTATAGTATTATTATGTTTCCCGAAGGTACATCCGAAAGAAACCCACCCGAATTGTTAGAGTTTAAAAACGGACCCTTCAAACTTGCCATTGATAAACAAATTCCGGTAGTGCCGGTTACGTTTCTCGACAACTGGCATTTATATTTATTTCATGGCGACAATACCGGCAATCCCGGCACATCAAGAGTCATTATTCACGAGCCTATTGCTACAAAGGGTATGACCGGTGAAAATGTCGAAACATTGAAAAACGAAGTTTATAATATTATCAATAAAACACTCACAGAAGAATATGGAAGTAAACAAGCAGTTGGTAGATAGAATCGCTACACTTGCCAAACTCGAATTTGATGATTCATCGAAAGAAAACATTCGTAAAGATTTAGAACGCATGATTGCATTTGTTGACAAACTCAACGAGATAAGTACCGATAATGTTGAACCACTCATTTATGTAACCGATGAGGTAAATGTATTGCGAGCCGATGAAGTAAATCAGACTATTACAAAAGAGGAAGCATTGAAAAATGCGCCTATGAAAGACTCTGATTATATCAAAGTGCCTAAGATGATTAATAAGAAATAAGATTGCAAAACGGATAAGGAATTTAGTTATCAGGCTATAAAGTTTTAAAGTTATAATGTTGTTTGGCATCATTGTTACTCATCGCATCAAGTAATCTTTTCTTCTTTATAAATCCATTAAATAATTCTGAATAAAAAACACACTTTCTAACCTTTCAACTTTATAACTCCTGCTCTATGCCCGAAGAAGTTATTCGCCTCGAAAAAATTGTAAAAAATTATGTGCTCGGAAAAGTACTCATTCCGGCTTTGAAAGGTATTGATATAGTGGTGCAAAAAAACGAGTATGTGGCGCTGATGGGAGCCTCGGGTTCGGGCAAATCTACATTGATGAATGTGTTAGGTTGTTTAGACACGCCCTCGAGCGGAAAATATTTTTTGAGCGGACAAGACGTGAGCAATCTTACCGAAAACCAGTTAGCCGAAATCCGTAATCAAAGAATAGGTTTTGTGTTCCAGACATTTAATTTACTGCCCCGTTTAGATGCTATCGAAAATTGTGAGTTGCCTTTAATTTATGCCGGCATTGGAAGCAAGGAAAGAAGGCAACGCGCCAAAGATGTTTTGGAACAAGTAGGGCTTGCCGACCGCATGGACCATAAGCCCAACGAACTATCGGGTGGGCAACGCCAACGTGTGGCAATTGCACGTGCACTTATTTGCAACCCATCTATTATTCTTGCCGATGAACCTACCGGAAATTTAGACAGTAAAACTTCTGAAGAAATCATGAATATTTTTGAGAAGATTCACGCATCGGGCAACACCGTTATTCTGGTTACACACGAAGAAGATATTGCCCGCCATGCGAGGCGAGTGATTCGTTTAAAAGATGGTGTGGTGCATTCTGATGAACAATAACTTTCAGCATCAAAAAAATCACCGCAATATTTATACTAACAACCTGATGAAATCATCATTAAGGCTGTATTGTTTTATTCTTAGCTTTTTCTCTCTCAACAATTTTATTTGACTTAATGAACCAATTTGGTTAAATTGAAGCTTAAATACTTTGGGCTATGAATGCAATATATAAAAATGGCAGTGAACCCTTGTTGAAAGAACGCAATTCAGAGGTTAACAAAAGGAGACTTTACAATACACTAGATACCGGGATTGTAGAGCGTTTTTTAAAATGCTATTTTCCCGATGCCGACCAGCATTTAACAGCGTGTATGAAGCAACTGCACGAAAACGGAATTATAGAAGACAAACGATTGAGAAACTACATGATTATTAAAGAATACTACAGCGCATTGAGAACTCATAACGGACATGCCTCCAAAGCAGTAGCGCATGTGAGCGATTTGTTCGACATGTCTTCCAGGCAAATTCAGAACATTGTGTATAAGTGGTCGGAGAAATTTAAAAAAAGAGAATTTTAGAAAAAATGTTTCCAAACATTTCGTAACCAAATAAATAAAAGAGAGTTTCAACAGAACTAAGTGTTATTTCGTAGTTGTTTTTGGAGTTTTGGGCGTTTTTGCGGAAATTTAATTTGTTTTAACGGAATTTAATTTTTACCTTTTCCATTACGTATCTGAAAAAAAACAGATAAAAAACCGATTTCTTGAATCCTAAATAAAGCTTATGAAAACATTTAAAGCATACTCTAACAAAGTGAAAAACGCTGCGAGCGTTTCGTGTTGTAATGCACTTACGAGTGTCATAAACACCCCTGCATTTTTGCATAAGAAGCTAACCGGTATTCACCAACAGGTTGGCTTTTTTGGTTTTAAAAACGGCAGACTTGCTTCGTTATTGCTATCGGCAATGATGATGTTGCTTTTTTCTCTCATGCCAACTACCAATGTTGA
>CAZFFP010000020.1:0-47815 GCA_964518215.1 uncultured Chitinophagaceae bacterium | reverse complement strand
GTTCTTGTTTTATGAGTTTGCCCTGCATATCGTAAAATTCTAAAACTGCTTTGCCTGTTTCCTGCGGAATAAAACCCGACAGAATGATATACTGTGTAGCAGGATTTGGATATAGTTTTAGTTGTGGACTGATAGCTGTTAGTTGCGGACTGCTTACCACTGTATCTCCAATATGAATGGTAAGATATGCCGTATCTTTCTCGTTGCCTGCCTGTGTTACGAGCATAATGGTATAAGTGCCGGTATCGCTGTAAGTGTATTGGGGATGCCTGATGCTGCTACTATCTCCATTGCCGAAATACCATTGCCATTTACAATATTGCGGGCTGCTATTGTTTAATGTTACAGTGCTGTCTTGTATGCTTACCAATTGTATTTGTGCTATGCTCACATCGCCTTCGGTGTAACCGCAACTGTCGGTGCGCATTAGCCATGCATCGTTATATGTTGGATAAAAATATGGGTGTAATACCCAGCCAGAACATAAATAATCTCCATTATCTAAGCGGCTAATCATGCGTGCATATACATGATCCAAGTCATTCCCGTTATAGCGATTATATTCTCTCTCCCAAAAGATATTTCCCGTTGAATCCATTTTTGTCAATAGGCATCTCACTTTTGCATCGGGACCCGAGTCAATGGAAGTGAATCCCACCAAAGTGTATTCGTTGAGCGCACTTTGCACAATACCCCTATAGCCCCTGTTCATGTATTGTGAGTTATTTAATTGTTGCCATTGTAAATTGCCTTGATTATCGGTTTTAACAATATAGCTTTTGGTTCTGTGCGTTCCGGTTGAAACAGCAAAATATTCTTGTTGTCCGACAATTACATAACCATCTCCCCTAATTAGTAATGAAGATAATCCTCCTGAAAATTCTAAAAAACCACCATCATAGCTTTTTGTCCATTCTTCGTTAAACACGCTATCTAATTTCATTAATAACAGATTGGTATTTTGATTATTATTATCGTTCCGCTCCCCTGCTAATACATAACCACCATCATCGGTTTTATACCAATCATAGGCAAAATTATAGCTGTTGGGTTGACCATATTCCCTTTGCCATAGTTTATTGCCAAGCGTATCTGTTTTTATGATGATGATTCGCGATGAATCGCTATCGCCCAAATAATAATAACCCAACAATAATATGCCCCCATCATCATCCAACAGCATTTTCGTTGGTCGGTCATTATATCCAGCATCTAAATTTTGAAACCACAAGGAATCACCCTGCTTGTTAAAAGCATGAATAAAAATATCGGTTGCGTTTTCAACTGAATCGTAAGCAAAGGCATTAACCACAATGACACTATCGTTTAATAGCAAAGAATAATATGGAACTACTCCTGCACCAGATTTCACCTGCATATACTCATGATTTCTGTTCCAAATTATTGTTCCTGTATCTGTTAACATTGATAAGGCAATTGTAAAGGGCAAATTAGGATGAAAAGATGTGCCACAAGTAAATATTTCATTGTCTAAAGTCACGTATGAAGAAAAGCCATTGTATGTTGACTGACCTTGATATTCATTATCATATTCTCTATTGAAATACCTTTGAGCATTCAATTGATTTAATAATACTTGACTGAATATAACTAAAAATAGTAGTCGCATAATAAATAAAAATAAAAGGGGAGCATAATGCTCCCCTTAACTATTTAAAAATCACTTAATAACAACAAACTGTCTTGCTTTAATAATAGCATTTAAGTTTCTGAGTTGCAGAATATAAATGCCTTCAGCAAAATCTTTGGTATTAATTACAACTTCGTTAAACCCTTCTTGCAATGTTCCTGTGGTTTTTAAGTTACCAGTAAGGTCATAAACATTATAAGCAGTTTGCGGGGTTGCTTCTGTTATGTTCGCTTTAAGAGTAATCATGTCATTTGCAGGGTTAGGATAAAGATTCATGTAAAATTCTTCTTCATTGTCAATAGCTAAACGCTTTTGCATTTCTTCGGCATCAGGCACATAGTCTAAAACCTCAAATTGGCATTCTTTTCCTGTTGCCTGTTTCAGATATGCACATGCCTTGCCTGCTATTGCTAAGCCTGATTCTGAAATATTCTCTAAAACTGCTACTTCTTCATCGGTTGCTTCCTCTACCATTTTTCCGCTTTCCACTATACTCAACACCAATTCGATTAAGCGAATAAACTCACTGTTTTCCTGAGGATAGTTTCTTTGGTCGTCAGGGTGCAACAAGGCAGGTTTCACTAATCCTGCTTCGCTGCGTATGGCAGTCAACGTATTTCTGCATTTGCCATATTCGCCTTTAAACAGGAATAGTTCTGCCAGCAACTTTTTATCTTCCAACAAATCACTGCTTTCTAAATATAACATGGCTGTATCAAGGTTGCGCTCCAATAACTGAGCAATGATTTCATTGCTCACTAATTGTTCGTAGCCCTGATAGCTTGCCAAGAGTTCTTTGCTTGTTTTGTCTTTGCTGTTTTGGGCAAACTGATTCCTGTAGTTATCGGCATGAGTGCGATAATAATTCTTGGCATACACCAATTGGGATTGAAGAAACAAAATCATAACCAAAAGTTTTAAGTGATTCATCATACTTTTAAATTTACCAAATCTGTCGGACTTGCCAATGCTTACGGCTCAACAAATATCCTTCCCGTTGTAATAATTTTATCACTGCTGAAAACCTTATAAGCATACACGCCTTGTGAAAATTCTCTGATGCCGATGCTGCGGTTGATGGCTCCTTGCTCTAACGGTTCTTGTTTTATGAGTTTGCCCTGCATATCGTAAAATTCTAAAACTGCTTTGCCCGTTTCCTGCGGAATAAAACCCGACAGAATGATATACTGTGTGGCAGGGTTGGGATATAATTTTAGTTGCGGTGTGATAGCGGTTAGATGCGGACTGCTTACCACCGTATCGCCAATATGAATGGTAAGATATGCCGTATCTTTTTCGTTGCCCGCTTGGGTAATAAGCATGATGGTATAAGTGCCGGTATCACTATATGTGTATGTTGGATTTTTTGTTGTAGAGCTATCTCCATTGCCGAAATACCATTTAAAACTGCAAAATTGCGGGCTTCTGTTATTGAGCCGAACTGTGCTGTCTTGTATGCTTATTAATTGTATTTGTGCTATACTCACATCGCCTTCGGTATAGCCGCAACTGTCGGTTTTTACGAGCCATGCATCGTTTCTGTTGTCGGAAAGATTATAAATCAAATAACCTGAAAGCAAATAGCCGCCATCGCTGGTTTTGATTAAATCCCATGCGTAATTGTCTTCTTCATAAGCATTGTGATAAGTATATGTTCTGCTCCAAATTTTATTACCTGAAGTATCTATTTTCATTAAATACCCTCTTGGCATAGTGCGTGTAAATGTATCAAGGGCAATGCCACCACCCACCACATAACCGTTTTCGGAAGGTTGTATTCCGTAGAAATAAAAATTAGTATCGGGACTGCTATAATGTTTTTGCCAAATTAAATTGCCCGATGAATCAGTTTTAATTACATAACCCTCAGTGCGTTCATACCAACAATTAGATGTGCATGGAACAAATGTTCTGCCGCACATAATATATTCTGAACTAACAGTATTTATCAGTCCGGCTCTATATCCTGATCTATCTTCATGCAATGTTCCATAATTTTTTACCCATTCAACTTGTAAATCAGGTTTTAATTTAGCCAACATTAAATCACCATCAATTCTTCCTTGAGGATTAAACTCTCCCCCGAATATAATTCCTCCATCTAATGTTTTGTGCCATGAATAAGCCGCTGTATAACGACCAAAATAATAGTCCGTCTGTGTAAGAAAGTTGCCGGAAGAATCAATTTTAATTATGAATGTTTTACTATCTGAGTTTAACGTATCTGTATAATAATATCCTAATAACAAGATGAAATTTGAATCAGTTAACATGATATTTACCGGTTTATCACTATATCCGGCATTAATGATATTAAACCATAATTGATTCCCTAATGAATCAATTTTCATTATGTATGTGGTTCCTCCTTGCTCAATGGTATCTAAGAAATTTCCGGCAATGATAAATTCGCCATAGCTTAATTCTAATGCTACATGTGCCTGAGTTAAGCCATCATAATCAAAGTTGATATCATATCTTTTAGTCCACAGAGTATCTCCGATGGAATTAAGCATATATACCTGAGAGTATGATTTATAAGGATTGGGCAATAGGAATGAAGGCGATATTGAACCTACCCCTAAGTAATTCCCATTTGCGCACTCTATAGTTGCTATTAAATTGTCGTCATGCTTAGAAATTGGATTAATTACTCTATTAAAATTTTGAGCAATTGAGTAATGAGATATTACTATTAAAAACAGAATTACTGTAATGGTATAACGTATTAACATACTGTCAGAACAATTTTGGGGCAACACTTTATTGTGTTGCCCCATGAATAAAAATGTAATTACTTCAAAATGGAAAAACGAATAGTTCTTTGAGTATTATTTCTGCTGTTTAATTTACAGAAATAGAGTCCATTCGAATATTCTTTAGTATTAATTTCTAATTGACCTCTTTCAGGCATTTCTGTCTCGGCAATTTTTCTGCCGTGTATATCAAAAATGCTTACTGAAATATTTCCGCTGCCCGAAGGAAAATCGGCAGCTATAACAATCTGGTCTTTGCCCGGATTGGGATACAATATCACGTGGATGCCATTGTTTTCATCAACAATATTTGCCCAACGCTCTTGTTTTGCATCGTCCTCAGGATGCTCATAAGGCAACACTTCATGTTCAAATTCAATACCTAATGCCTGCTTAAGATACACTTGTGCTTTGGCGCCTACCGGCAATTCAAGATTGGCAATCATCCACATTGCGTCTAACTCATTCTTTTTCGATTCAGAAATGTCGCGTCCATCTGCATAAATATTGGCAACGAGTGTTAGCAAATCAATAAAAAGATTTTTGTCTTGCAGATATTCTGATTTAATAATGGAATTAACATTTACCGGAATAGGGGCATTTCTTAATTGAAACAATGCAGTGCGGCATTCGGCTAATTTACCAATGCTTAAATACAATTCAGCCAACAACTTTTTATCTTCGGGTAAGTCTGATGCTTCCAAATACCAAAGTAAAGTATCAATGGTTTGTTTTGAAGAAAGTTGTGCTATTATTTCGTTGCTTACCAATTGCTCGTAGCCTGAGTAAAAAATTGCTGCCCGTTTAGTTTCCTCATCATGGCTTGTCGTTGCCTGTAAATGGAAATCATCTGCTAATGAACGATAATGATTTTTTGCAAAAAACAATTGTGGGTCAACACCCCACTCATTGTCTGCCAGCCTGCATCCCGGGCATGTGTAAAAAGGAGTATTACATGACGGTGATGACTTAAATTGACCGTTTCCAGATTGACAAATTTGCAGATACGTGCTTTCCCAAGCAGGAGTGCTACATTGAGGGTCTGTTGTAGGCTGATTATTTTGATTTAATCTATGTCCGTAATAATAAAAATTAGTTGCAGAACCACCTAAGGCAATATCCACAACATTGCTTCCCGAGCACAACGAAGTCCATTCATTACCTGCCTGCACATTGTTAAGGTTACAGTTGTTTAATCCTTGGTCTTTGAGGGTTCCACTTGCAGTATACCAAGCCGGAGCAAAAGACCAGTTATAGGTGTAGTTAACAAAATCATTACAGCTTACCGCCATATTGCTGTTGTTGTTTTGCGTATGCAAGCCAATATAGGTGTTGGTAAAACTGTTTTTAAAAACCAATGCGCCATCGTTGGTAGAATTGTCGGTAATGATGCCGTAAATTTTTGCAAGTTGCCCTCTGCTCACACCCGAAATGGTATTGCCTTCTGCCCGCCATTTGCTGGAGCCTACATTCCATATTGCATAATTGTTTCCGGGATTATAGCCGCCAATAATCCAAATACCTGCTGTGGGAATATTATTAAACTGGTTGTTTAATATTTTATCGGCAGCATTAGAACTTTGTAAGTAAACTCCCTTATCAATACTGTTGAATACACAATTCAGCACTTGCATTTGGGCGCCACCACTTTTATTAATGGCATTCACATCAAGGCTGGTATTATCGGTGAATGTAGTAGTTCCCCCGCCCGATGAATAAATAGTCATTTTATTGGCATTGGTGAGTTCAATATACCGCACCGGACTTTCTACTAAGGAAGATACATTCGAGTTGGTAGTGAATTGTGTGTTCATCACATAATCGTTGTGAAACATTGACATGCCCGAACCATTTTTCCTAATGCCTTTCTGATTATTCAAAAATGTGCTGCTTGAAATATTGAGAACTGGCGCCATGAATCCATAACTTGAACAATCAACAGCTACATTCGCATGTTCGATAGTTGCTGATGTAATATTAATCGTGGCTAAACCAATCGCTTTTATTCCTTTCCATAAATAATTCTGTCCCGAATATTTGGTCAGAGTTGCGTTGTTTACAACAAGCGTTCCTCCGGGTTCAACCTCTATGCCGGCACAGCTATTGGCAAAAGATATAACGGCATTGTTGTTAATCGTAAGCGTAGCTCCGTTTTTAACTTTTGTAATGCCATAAGCGCTACGGTTGGTATTCCAAGTAATATTGGTTGTGATTTCTGTAATTTGATTGGCATCATTACAATTATACCCCAATCGGTTCACCACCAAATCGTGGTGGTTGGAGCCGTTGTTGCCCGAAGTAATGATGTCGCCATTAAAAGCCACATCCAAACCAAATCCGCAGCCGCCTGTGGGGTTAATGCCCTGATAGGCATATTCCCAATTTCTGTTGGAATTGGCATATACACCCATAGAAGAAAACACAAAATCGTTATTAAAGGTGTAAAAATGCGTGCCCCCTCCCGAAGGAATAATGCCATCGTCCATCGTAGAGCCGGAGCAGATAAAATTTCCGTCTGCTGCCTGACGTGCAATAAACCTAAAATCTGCGCCACTAAGATGTGACACATTGGTCGCGCTCTCCAACTCACAATAGTTGGGCATACTCGGGCATTGATTGGGACTTTGGACAACAAATATGTCTTTCCATATTAGTATAGCAGCATCTCCATCAAGATATTCATTTAAACCACCACAGCCCCCACTGGGCCTATGTCGATTAAACAGCGCTGATATGGCGTAGTATCCGTACTCAATCTGTGCGATTCCCCAAGTGCAATTACTGGTTTGGTTCAACTGAGTGATATAGGTTGCCGCAGTGTGGTTGGTGCTTTGCGGTGTGCAAGAGTTGGATTCGTTATGAACCTTGCTGTAACCTACTGCTACTGCATCGGAATAATTGATGTCGGAATTCCGAATTAGATTTCCGTTATAAAATCTTAATACCTTAATATAACTCTCACTATTATTTGTGTTTGTTGAGTTTGCCACTATAATATATCCCTCATGATTTCCGCAATAAATTGCGCCATTACCCATCAGCGTAGGGTTGCCAAAATTACATTGCGAGGTTTGGTGTATTCTTCCATAAAAAAATACATAATCCATTTTGACAGGTCTTTGGTTTCTATTCAGAGGGTCAATAGTGTATTCTACAGAAGTGGTAATTAAGTTGAGACTATTGTCCAATTCGGCATAGTATATTCTTTCGGTCTGATTCAAATTATCGGGTTTGTAATAGCCCGTAATTACATATCCCGATAAATCGGGCTTTTGCAAAATATCAACTCCGGCTGATGTAACCCATGGATTGAGACTGCTTGGATAGGAACCAAACACATGAGTATTGGAAGCCAATACATTTCCGGTAGTGCGGTCTAAAACATATACGGCAGTTCGGTCTGTTCCACTTCCGCCACAGGCTTTTTCTTTGGTGATAATTACATAATCAGTAAAAATAAACTGCCCCTGCCAGAAAGGATGCGGCTCTTTCTTTTGTATTATGGCAGCAGCAGCACCATAATTGTTTCCTGTGCTGCACATTTTGTTGGTGATTCCACTATCCCAACTGTTCCACAACACAGTACCCGATTTGCTCAGTTTGCTTACCGAAGGAATGGTATGTGTGCCACCGGAACCGGTAATAGATGTAAATCCACACGAAACAATATCTTGCTGATAATCTTCTAAAACTGCCAACGACCAATCGCGCCCCACCGTTGGATTATCTATTTCGGTGGACCATATTTTAAATGGCGGGTTTTGTGCTACAGATGTTTGCAGCCACATACTAAAACAAATAACAGTTAATAAATACTTTAATTGATGAGGGGGGGAGGTAACATGAGCCTTGCAAACATTACCAAAAATAAAAAGCTTTTTCATGAGGGTTTTGGTTTTATAGTGAATAAAAAAAGCCGATAAATAAAGAACTAAGCCCCCTTTCTTTAATAGCCCCCCAAAAGAAAGTTGAATCGAATATAGTAATGTTTTTGAAAGTAGCAAATAGTTTTAATAAAATTTTATCGACATTGGTTTTTATATGCCATGTTTGCAGTTAAAATGTTGCTCCTGCTGTTCGGAATTTTTAATTCCGAACCCAAGAGCAGAGGATTTGTAATCCTCTTTTTCCCGATTCATCAGCAATTCAGACAAGCGCAGAAAATTTTCCTTCCAAAAAACTTAAACCTTACTTTTGCGCTCAAATTCAACCGGAGTTGATTTTTTCATTTTCCGGCTGTCACTTTTTTCCGAATCAATAAAAATTTTCCGCCTTGAAAAAAATCACTTCTGCCCTCCTTTCAGTTTATTACAAAGACCATTTGGAACCCATTATCGAACTGCTGAAAAAGCACAATGTTACCATGTATTCTACGGGCGGCACGCAGCAGTTTATCGAATCGCAGGGCGGCAAAGTAGTGCCGGTGGAAGAACTCACTTCTTATCCTTCCATTTTGGGCGGACGAGTGAAAACCCTGCATCCAAAGGTGTTTGGAGGTATTTTGGCGCGAAGAGAAGCATCCGGTGATTTGGCACAACTGACAGAGTTTGCCATACCCGAAATTGATTTGGTGATTGTGGATTTGTATCCGTTTGAAGAAACCCTGACTAAAACTTCTGACGAAGCCGAAATAATAGAGAAGATTGATATTGGCGGCATTTCGCTGATTCGCGCTGCCGCGAAAAATTTTAAAGACGTTACGATAGTTGCCTCGAAAAACGATTACGCATCTCTCGAAAAAATTCTGACGGAACAGGAGGGCGCTACTACATTAGAACAGCGCAGACATTTTGCCGCAAAGGCTTTCAATGTTTCTTCGCATTACGACACCAAAATTTTCGAATACTTCAACCGCAAAGAACAGATTCCTTCATTCAAGCAAAGTGTGCTTTCCGGAAAAACTTTGCGCTACGGAGAAAATCCGCATCAGCAAGCTACTTACTTTGGTAAGTTAGATGAGTTGTTTGAAATACTCAACGGCAAAGAACTTTCCTACAACAATTTGGTGGATGTAGATGCTGCGGTGAATATGATTGCCGAATTTTCAGACCCTGCTTTTGTGGTGATAAAACATACCAACGCTTGCGGAGTGGCGGTGCGCCCCACCGTGTTGCAAGCTTGGAAAGATGCCTTTGCTGCCGACACCGTTTCGGCTTTCGGAGGCATATTAGCCACCAACGGAACAGTAGATGCCGACACGGCTCAGTCCATCAGCGAAATTTTCTTTGAAGTTTTGATAGCGCCCGATTACACCGATGATGCGTTGAAAATTCTTACTTCAAAAAAGAACCGCATTATTCTGAAACAAAAACAAACTTTGAAACAGGGCAAACAATTCAAAGCCTTATTGAATGGAGTAATTGAACAAGACTCCGATTTCAAAACCGTTGCCGAAGCCGATTTGAAAATTGTTACACAATTAGTCCCCACTCCGGAACAAATCAAAGACTTGTTGTTTGCCAACAAATGCGTGAAGCATTTAAAATCAAACACAATTGTATTGGCTAAAAACGAACAACTGCTTTCGATGGGCTGCGGACAAACTTCGCGCGTAGATGCGCTGAAACAAGCTATTGATAAAGCTGCTCGCTTCGGCTTCGATTTGAATGGCGCGGTAATGGCGTCCGATGCCTTTTTCCCTTTCCCCGATTGTGTGGAAATAGCCGATAATTCAGGAGTAGCGGCAGTCATTCATCCGGGAGGCTCCATTAAAGACCAAGACAGTATTGACTATTGCGATGCGCACAATATGGCAATGGTGATGACCGGCTTCAGACACTTTAAGCACTGAGTCTTTTATTCTGAAACAAAAAAAGAGGCTGTTATGAGCCTCTTTTTTTGTTTCAGCAATGATTGAAAAAGACAAAGCCGTTACTTATAAATGTGAATCCAGGCATCTTTAAACTCTGAATTCTTTCTCAGTTCATAAAGTTCTCTGATGCCTTTTTCTAATTCACCGGGTTTATCCAAAAAAACATAATACCATTTTCTTTCTGTGTTATAAACCACCCCTGTCTTGTGTCCTTTTTCTTCCAATTGCAATGCCATCTTTTTGGCGCCTGAAGCAGACTTGGTAGACGAAAGAATTAGAAAATAAGGGTCATCAGACTTGCCATAAATAAATTCAACCGAACCCCAATCTCCCACTTCTTCCACTAATTCTTTTGGAAGCGTTCTTCCTTTAGAATCAAAATTTTTAGTGTCGCCACCACCGGATGTGGTTTTCTTCAATTCTTCTTCTTCTTGCTTAATTTTTTCCAACACATCTTTAATCTCTTTTTTCAGAGACTCTTTTAGTTCATCGAGTTCTTTTCTTTGCTGCTCTACTTTTTTGTTTAAATCTTCTATGGCTTCCTGTTGCTTATCAACTTTTTCAGAAATTTCATTGGTATTGCGAATAATACTGTCGTTCTGTGATTTGATGGCATCTAACTGTCCGGTAATTTTCTTTAGTTCTTTTTCATCGCGTTTACCCAATCTTAAACTCACAAAAACTTCATGAGAACCCCCGGTGTAGTTTTTAATTCCATTCAATGCCAAATCATAAGCATAACCTACACCGATTTTTTCATGCACCCGAAACCCTGCACCGAAGGAAGCTCCGTAATCATGACGGTAAGCTCCATTAATCCAAACTATGTCTTTATATTTAAGCATAACGCCCGCATCAATTTGATATAAACCGCCTTGCGCCATTCTGAACATTACATTTGGCTCAATGAAAAACTTTTCACTTGCCAAAGCAATGCTATATGATGCATGAGAAAAATAATGTCTGGACAAACGATAAAAAGCAGGTTCCTGGTCATTAAGGTAAGTAAGTTTTGTTTGAATCAATCTTGGTACTGCAACCCCGATATTGAGTCCTTTGAAATTGTAATTGATACCTGCAGTTACATCAAAACCCATGCTGTTGGCAGAGTTTCCGGTAAGAATAGCTTCAGAAGGGTCATTGGCAATAATGCGATTGAAGTCCAAACGGGTTTGTTGCATTTCGGCAGAAACTCCAAGGCTCAAGCGATGTTTTTCATTGAAATTAAGTGAATAGGCATAAGAAAGGTTGGCTCCCAAATTCGTAACCACATCGGTTACTTCTCTGAATACATAACCACCCAAGCCGATTTTTCTGTTTTTGAGCGAACCATCAATGGTGAGCAGTCCTGTTTCAGGAGCGCCTCTGAAATCGGTCCATTGTTTTCTATACAATGCAAAAACATTTACATAATCGCTTTCGCCTGTTCGGGCAGGATTGTAAATAAACGGATTGACATAATATTGCGAATACAGCGGAATTTGTTGAGCCGAAACTCCTGCCGAAAGCATTGCTATCATTACCGAGACAAAGAATATATTTTTCATGTTAGTGAGTTGTTCCTGTTTAAATTTATTTATCTTAAAACTGTAACTGCGCCTTTATAAATTTTTGCACCATTCGCTACATTAATCACATAGTAATAGGTGCCGTTGGCAACTTCGTTTCCGTTATGCCTTCCATCCCATTCGTTTTGATAGTCTCTGGCTGAATAAACTAAAGTGCCCCACCGATTGAATATTTGCACTTCATTCGGATATAGGGTAATATTCTGAACAATCCATCTATCGTTCTGACCATTACCATCAGGTGTAATAATGTTTGGTATGGTGAGTAAATAAGCATTTTCATCTACCTCAACGATAACAGAGGCGGTGTTTACGCAACCATTCATATCTGTTACTACTACTGTGTAGGTAGTGGTTTCCAAAGGTGTTGCTGTTGTAATGGAAAGATTAGGGTCGCTCAATCCATCTTCGGGAGACCAAACATATTCCACACCTCCGGTGGCTTCCAAATCTATACTAAAACCAAGAATAACGGAAGTATCGGGCGTAATTGAAACCGTAGGAAGCGGCAGTACAGTGATGAAAATATCTTCAGAAGCGGAGCAGCCTTCATTATCTGTAACCGTTACACTGTAAATACCTTCTTCATCTACTTGAATATTATCAGTTACTAAACCATTCGACCATACATAAGAAACGAACCCTGCATTTGCTGTTAAAGTAGTATTGTCTCCCAGACAAATTCTGTCGCCCGGTTGCGCTATAATATTGGGATCGGGTAAAGGCAATACCGAAATAAAGATGCTTCCTGAGGCAGAACAACCGGTTTCATCGGTAACGGTTACTCTATAAATACCTTCAACTAAAACATCAATTGCATTGCCGGTAGCTCCGGTGGACCAGGCATAAGTAGTATTGTTTCCTGAAGGAGCAATAAGAACGGCTATTTCTCCTTCGCAAATACTATTTCCGGGAGTAGCAGTAATGGCGGCATCGGGCAATGGCAACAATGTTATATCTATATCATCGGTTGCGGAACATCCGTTGGCATCTGTAACCGTTACGTTATAAGTTCCTTGGTCTGTCACTTGAATGCTGTTTGTAATTGAGCCTTGAGACCAAACGTATGAAGTCATTCCTGAAGGAGCCGAAAGAGTAGCGGTATCTCTTTCACAGATTCTGTCATCGGGATAAGCAGCAATAGTTGCATTCGGCAAAGGATTTACCGTCAAAGTAATACTTCCCGTAGCGCTGCATCCATTGGCATCAGTAACAGTAATTGTATAAATATTTGCTGCACTTACTTCTATTTCTTCGGTTGTTGACCCATCTGACCAAGAGTAAGAAATGTAGCCGGAAAGAGCCGATAGTGTAGCGGTGTCTCCTGCACAAATGCTGTTATCGGGAGAAGCGGTGATGGTCGCATCGGGAGTATCGAAAACTGTAATCACCTGAGCAAAACTATCTGCACAGCCTAAATTGCTCAACACTCTCAGAGAAAGCACATAAGTGCCTGCAGAAGGATAGGTATATACAGGAGTTAAATTTGTAGAACTAGTTCCATTTCCAAAATCCCAGAAATAAAAAAGTTGTCCCGAAACATTGGAAGAGGTATTGACAATATTCATGGGTTCGCCTAAGCAAACATTATTGTTTATAGTAAAAGAAGCCACAAGACTGTCTTGAATAAGCGCCACTGTGGCAGTAATAGTATTGGTGCATAAAGAAGCGTCTGTTACGGTTAATGTGTAGGTTCCGGCAGGAACATTAATGAGGTCTTGCGTAGTATCTCCACTGCTCCACAAGTATTCATACGGTGAATTGCCACCGCTTACGGTAACATCTACAGAGCCATCATTTCCTCCACAACTCGGGCTGCTCACCGTTGCCGCTAGCTCAATTTCAGCAGGCTCCCCAACCGTAACAGTATTAGTTACAGAGCAACCAAAAGAATCTGTAACCAAAACAGTGTAAATTCCGGCACTTGCTTGAGAGATGGTTTGAGAAAATGAAAAATCTGACCAAAAATATTTATACGGTGCAACTCCTCCTGAAACAGTAACCGCAGCAGTGCCATCATTTGTTCCATTGCAAGTAGCATCGGTAGCCGAAGCAGTAGAAGTTAATACTGGCGGGTCAACCAAAGTGGTAGAAATAACAGTGCTACAATTGTAATTGTCAGAAACCGTGAGCTGATAGTTTCCGGCAGGAACATTAACAATATCTTCTGTTGTAGCTCCGTTAGACCAAACAAAACTATAAGGCGGAATTCCCCCGTTGGCAGTAATATCCACATATCCATTGCTTAAACCATTGCATATTGGATTGCCAAAGCTGGCGACATTGATAATTGCTCCTGCCACTGTAATGCTGGACGACTTGGAACAATTTCCGAAAGTATATGTAAGGACATGGGTTCCCGAACCTGAAGCCGAAGGGTTGAAAGTATTTCCGCTAACACCGGGTCCTGAGAATACTCCTCCGGAAGGAGTTGCGTTGAGAGTTATTGCAGAACCGTCAGCACAAATCGATGTTGGCAGAGTAAAAACAATATTATCATTTTGTCTGTATTTCAAAACTGCTGAAACCCCGGTGAAATCATGCCCTTGACAATTCGCTCTATTAACCATAATGCTTAACGAACCTGTATATGTTGAAATCCAATTCACAGACGCATTAAAATTGGAGCAATCGGGACCATTATTGTCATTATAAAATAAAAAACTTCCACCGGCAGTATAACCTGTAATTTGAGTGTCAAATGAGGAGCCGCAGGTGCTGAATGTGTAGCTCCCTCCAGATAGTACATTTACAGTTGCATAAGTACCGCTACCCAATAGGCTTTGAGAAAATGTTCCGCAAGGTGGCGCACTCTGAGTAGCTCCTAAAAACGAAGACAACGGACACTGCGCATAAATATTGGGGCTTAAAATCAAAAATGTAAAAACTAAAACCGGTAAGTATATCAGCCGATTTTTATTTTTTAAAGTTGCTAAATCGAGTGAGCTTAGAGCTAACAGGGAATTGAAAAGTTTTTTTTTGCTCATTTTAATGATTTTTTATTCTGACATTTTAGAAACATAACTTTCAATAAATCAGGCGATTGAGGAATTTGAAGCCGAAAGTAAATATAAAAGTCTTACAATTAAAATCATCCAAGAATAAATTCCTTTCCATAGAAATCAAATGTTATACAATAATTTCCGAACATTCCCTGAAGAAACTCTCTCCTTAAAACGAAATCAGCTCTGATGATATCTTGAAAATTCCTAAAATGGAATATTTGGACCATTGCAAAGATTCATGTACAAAATCCATAACTATGCTAATTTCATGAAATGCCCTTTGGGTTCCCGGAACACTAAAAGGAAAACCCGTGAGAGTTCAGTATGTTATTCCTATAAATTTCAAATTGTGATGAGGTAAAAACTCACCGCACCCTTACCAAATCAATATCAAAAATCAATACGGCATTTTGTGGAATTCCCGCAGGTGGATTTCTGCCATAACCTAAAGTGGAAGGCACCAACAAAGTGCCGCTGCCGCCTTCATTAAACAGTTGCAAGCCTTCCTGCCAACCTTTAATTACATTGTTTAGCGAAAGCTCTACAGTTTGGTTGCCTGCTGTTTCGTCAAAAATTATATTGTCTAAAAAATAGCCTTTGTATCGCACTTCCACCATTGAATTTGCAGCAGGATTTACTCCAGCACCTTCTACGGTAATAATGTAATGCAAACCCGAATTGGTGCGCTGAGCCGTAAGGCTGTTTTCATTGAGGTAACGCTCTATCAGTACAATGTCTTTCTCCAATTGTTTTTCGTCTTTGTTGCAAGAAGAAAAAATAAGTAATACAAATAATGCTGAGATAACTGATAATTTATTCATGATAATTGTTTATTGAAAAAAATAAAATCAAATTTTCTTGAAATTCTTTTTAATGCGGTCGGCAATTTCCTGAAATTCATCTTTACTCAACTGCACCCGTGGAGCCAAAAAATTTATATCGCCCACAGAGTTGATGGGAACTAAGTGTACATGCGCGTGCGGCACTTCCAAACCTACTACCGCCACCCCGATTCGTTCGCATTTTATAGATGCTTTGATGGCTTTGGCTACTTTTTTAGAAAAGGTGAACAAGCCCGGATACAAGGTGTCGTCTAAATCGAAAATATATTCCACTTCTTTTTTCGGAATTACCAACACATGCCCTTTGGCTAAAGGGCTGATATCGAGAAAGGCCAGATAATGGTCGTCTTCCGCCACTTTATAAGCAGGAATTTCACCATTCACAATTTTAGAAAATATGCTTGCCATTTTTAGTCTTAAATAAAATTCATTTTTACCTTAACCACTCAAAATTAAATTATAGAAATAATTGCAAATAGAAACAGAAATCGAAGGATGGGCGAAGTTAATCAAATCCTAAAAACCAATATGGGATTTCAACAAATTACTTAGATAAATCCAAACAATTTCTTAGTGTAAGATTTAGTTGTCATGCACTATTGGCTATTCTGCACTATTCCTCTTGGCTTCAGCGCGGCTTGCGCAATTGTATTTTATATGTCTTCAAATTCATATCGGAAACCTTGCCGGTTCCGCATCATTCATGATTTCATAAACAGCATCGAACACATCATCGGCATTGGGCTTGCTGAAATAGTCGCCATCGCTGCCATAGGCGCTGCGATGAGGTTGGGCAGTGAGCGTTTTGGCTTCACTATCTAAATAAAAATAAGCCTGTTGTTCTTCCATCACTTTCTGAAACATATAGGCTGCCGCACCACCGGGCACATCTTCATCAAGAAATAAAACACGGTTGGTTTTTTGTATGCTTTCAACAATAGTATGATTAAGGTCGAAAGGCAATAAAGTCTGCACATCTATCAACTCCACGCTGATGCCCACTTTTTCCAATTCGGCAATGGCTTCCTGTGCCACCCGCACACAACTGCCATAGGTAACCAAAGTAATATCATCGCCTTCCTGCAATACTTCGGGTTGTCCTAACGGAACAGTGTAAATACCAATGTTGGAAGGCAACTTTTCTTTTAGTCGGTAGCCATTGAGGCACTCTATTATCAGTGCCGGCTCATCGCTTTGCAACAGCGTGTTATACATGCCGGCTGCCTGTGTCATGTTGCGAGGCACACACACATACATGCCCCGCAGACTTCCTAAAATCATACTCATGGGCGAACCTGTATGCCAAATGCCCTCCAAACGATGCCCGCGCGTGCGCACAATAACCGGTGCTTTTTGCGCGCCTTTGGTACGGTATTGCAGTGTAGCCAAATCATCGGTGAGTGGTTGCAAACCGTAAATGAGATAATCGAGATACTGTATTTCGGCAATGGGCCGCAAGCCCCGCAAAGCCAAGCCGATTGCCTGCCCCATAATAGTGGCTTCGCGAATGCCCACATCGAATACCCGATGTTCGCCATGCTTTTCCTGTAAGCCTGCAAAACCCTGATTCACATCTCCGATATTGCCTACATCTTCGCCAAATGCCAGCAAATTTGGATGCCTGGTTAAAGCATCATCGAAAAAATGGTTAAGCAAATCATAGCCATTCAACAATGGAGCCTCTTCCTCATAAATGGGTTTCACTTCCCGAACATTCAAAGCATTATGTTCGCATTCGCTATAAAGATGACTGTTGAATTTTTCGCGGGCTTCGGCTTCGAGCGATTTTCTGAAATTCAGCAAATCGTATTTAGCCTCCATGTCTTCAAAACGAATCAGGCGCAAAACTTTTTTGATGTTGCTCAACACTTCTCTTCGTAGCGGTTCGCGAATGGCAAGAAGTTCGGTTTTCAATTGCAAAACCGCTTCGCTTTGCGATGAAGCGGCTGCTATTTCATCGTAAATGGCAACCGCACGCTGCACTTGATTTTTAATGGGCGCAAGAAATTTTTTCCAGGCGGTGCTTTTAGCATCGGCAACATATTGTTTGGCTTCTTTTTCCAATGCCAACAATTCATCTTCGGTAGCTAAAGCCGATTCCAAAATCCAATTGCGAAATTTCAGATTACAATCATGTTCCTGCTCCCATTGCAATCGTTTTTTAGATTTATATCTTTCGTGCGAGCCTGAAGTGGAATGTCCTTGAGGCTGGGTAAGTTCTTTTACATGAATCAAAGCCGGATTATGAGTTTCCCTCATGCGGGCGGCAGCTTTTTGATAAGTTTCGCACAGCTTCACATAATCCCATCCGTTTACTTCGTAAATATCCATGCCTTCGCCTTTGTCGTTGGTGCGAAAACCTTTCAATAATTCCGAAATACTGCCTTTGGTGGTTTGATATTTCTTCGGAACGGAAATGCCATAGCCATCGTCCCACACAGAAAAACATAATGGCACATGCAACACACCTGCAGCATTCACCGACTCCCAAAACAACCCTTCTGAAGTAGAGGCATCGCCAATGGTGGCGAAGCAAATTTCGTTGCCATTGTCAGAAAACATTTCGGCATTCGGCATGTCATGATATTCCCGGTAAACTTTCGATGCCTGAGCTAAGCCGACTGCTCTTGCCATTTGCGAAGCGGTGGGCGAAGCATCGGCAGAAGAATTTTTCTGTTGTGCAATGTTTTTCCAATTGCCGTTTTCATCGAGGCTGCGGGTAACAAAATGCGCATTCATTTGTCTGCCTGCCGAAAACGGGTCGTTTTCGGAGTTAGGGTCGGCAAATAGTTGAGCGAAAAACTGTTCTACGGTAGCCTCGCCTATGGCAAA
This sequence comes from uncultured Chitinophagaceae bacterium, assembly GCA_964518215.1. Classification (GTDB taxonomy): domain Bacteria; phylum Bacteroidota; class Bacteroidia; order Chitinophagales; family CAIOSU01; genus CAYSGX01. The sequence continues at coordinate 29,349 of CAZFFP010000020.1, read as the reverse complement.
CATAAAAGTCTGGTCGCGGTAGTAGCCGCTGCGCCAATCGCCATTCTGAAACACTTTAGCCATAGCGATTTGCGGCAGTTCTTTTCCATCGCCAAAAATGCCGAACTTGGCTTTGCCGGTGAGCACTTCTTTTCTTCCTAAAATACTTGCCTCGCGACTCGCCACACACCAGCGGTAATCACTCAGCACTTCGGCTTTAAAGGTTTCAAAAGATATTTCGGTTTGGGTGGTTTTGGTGGACATAAACTTAAATTTTAAAATTCATCTTTACTTAAATCGTAGCGACAAAATACGAAATTCAAAAAAAGGAATTATTAATGTGGTTGATAAATTTCATTTTAACCTTTCAATAAAGGCAAAGATAAACCTCTGTATAGTTTTCAATTTTCATATTAGTTGTTTATCAGGCAAATGAAGGAGTTGTTGCATATTATTGAACTATTTTCTGTCAATATGTCTTTTCATCTTCAACTTGGCATCACTTTTGAAAACTCTGGTGCTGCTTGCAAGAATGCAATCACAAATTATTTCTAACTTTAAGCAAAATTTAAAAACCTGTTCTTATGAAAAAAACATTGACTCTGTTGTCTGCTGTTATTTTAATCAGTGGATTCTGTTTTGCACAAACCAAAGCGCCCGCACCAAAAACTCCTGCCAAGCCGGTTGAAGCTCAACAAAAAGCCCCTTTAAAAGAAGGCCCTCAACTCGAATTTAAATTCAAAGACCACAATTTTGGTGAATTGGAAGAAGGTCCTAAAGCGGCTGTTGATTTTGTGTTTACCAATACCGGCAACAAACCTTTGATTCTTACAGATGTAAAAGCATCTTGCGGATGCACTACGCCCGATTGGCCTAAAGAACCAATTCAACCTGGACAAACCAGCAAAATCAAAGTGGAGTATAATACTCAAGGTCGCCCCGGTGATTTTAACAAGTCTATCACCATCAATTCTAATGCTAATGAAGGTCAACCCTTGATGATTTACATCAAAGGAAAAGTGAACCCTTCCGGCAAACCGGCTGAACACAATCACGACCACCATGGTCATGACCACAACCATTAATAATCTTTTTTTAACTTATGATTGATTGCAATTATTTCGATGTTTAATTTTGTCAAAAAATTATTTCCCATGAAAAATATTTTTCTTGCCTTTGTTTTGGTGTTTTTTGGTGTTGCAACAGCAATTGCACAAGAGAAGAAAACCGAAGACGGTCCTAAACTCGAATTTGAATATACCGAGTATGATTTTGGCGAACTGGAAGAAGGTCCTAAAGCGAAAATTTCTTTCAAATTTACCAATACCGGAAATAAACCATTAATCCTTTCAGATGTGAAAGCATCTTGCGGATGCACTACACCTTATTGGCCCAAAGAGCCGATAATGCCTGGCAAGAGCGAAACCATCACGGCTGAATACAACACCCAAGGTCGTCCCGGTCCGTTCAACAAAGCCATTACTATCACTTCTAATACCGATGGCGGCTCGAAAATGATTTTCATTAAGGGTAATGTGAAGAAAAAGGCCGAAAACGATGGCGTTCCGGTGAAAGAAAAATCTATTATTATGGAGAAAGAATAATTCTTTCGAAAAACATACCGAATGGCGCTTCACACAGAAGCGCCATTTTTTTTGCCCGTATTTTTCCGAAAATTGTTGGAAACATCTAAAGCCTTTAACCCTTTGCTGTATTTTCGCAGCAAATTTGAAAAAACCGTTATGGAATCATTAGCACACCGTATTACCTCTCTGGAAGAATCTGCTACCCTGAAAATGTCTGCGCTTACCCGTGAACTAAAAGCCAAAGGCATTGATGTAATTGATATGAGCATTGGCGAGCCGGATTTCCCTACTCCGCAACATATAAAAGATGCCGCCAAGAAAGCCATTGACGATGGCTATACACAATATCCTCCGGTGCCGGGCTATCCCGAACTCAGAAAAGGCATTGCCGCCAAACTGAAAAGAGATAATAACCTTGATTTTTCTCCCGACCAGATTGTGGTTTCAACCGGAGCCAAGCAATCGCTCATGAATTTGTTGCTTTGCCTTATCAATCCGGGCGATGAAGTAATTATTCCCGCTCCATATTGGGTGAGTTATGCTGCTATGGCACAATTATCAGAAGGCAAAATGGTGAATATTTTCACTTCGGTAGAAAGCGATTTCAAAATAACCCCCGAGCAATTAGAGCAAGCCATAACGCCCAAAACCAAAGTGTTTTTGTTTAGTTCGCCCTGCAATCCTACCGGTTCTTTTTATTCTAAAAATGAATTGGAAGCCTTGTCGAGAGTTTTTGAAAAACACCCTAATATTTTTATCATTTCAGACGAAATATATGAATACATTAATTTCAGTGGAAGCCATGAAAGTATTGCCCAATTTGAAAATATCCGCGAACGGGTAATAGTAGTGAACGGTTTTTCTAAAGGCTTCGCCATGACCGGATGGCGTTTGGGTTATATCGCTGCGCCATTGTGGTTGGCAAAAGCCTGCAATAAATTACAGGGGCAATTCACATCGGGCACCTGCTCTATTGCTCAAAAAGCAGGTGAAACAGCCATTACATCAGAACTTACTGCCACGTATGAGATGCGCGATGCCTTTAAAAGAAGAAGAGCGCTCATTATTGACTTGCTGCGCGAAATAGAAGGATTCAAAGTGAGTGTGCCCGATGGCGCTTTTTATGTGTTTCCGGATGTGAGTCATTACTTCAGAAAATCTTTCAACGGACAAATAATTGCCAATGCCGAAGATTTTGCCATGTTTATTTTGGAACAAGCCAATGTATCAATAGTTACGGGCGATGCCTTCGGAAACGGTAATTGTGTCCGCCTTTCTTTTGCCACATCTGATGAAAAAATTAAAACTGCCATCAGCAAGATTAAAGAGGCTTTGACGAAGTTGAGTTAATCTTTTATGCGTTTGAAATATTAAGGCACCGGGTCGTGTCCATGACCACCCCACGGATGACAACTCAAAATGCGTTTCAAAGCCAACCATCCACCTTTTAACGGTCCGTATTTCTGAAATGCCTGCAAGGCATATTCTGAGCAAGTGGGAGTATACCGGCAAGCCTGTGGCAGCCAGGGAGATATTACGGCTTTATAAAATTTTATGAGCGCTATAAAAGGCAAACTAAGCCAATACTTCCAGTTCATCAGATATTTTTTTGAGTAACTGAACCAGTTTTAATTCGACATCATGGAGCGAATCGGGCATTTTTCTTCCGGTAAACAAGATGGCTACCTGTAGCGAAATATTTTTTTGAAGTAAAGGCTCCAGCAATATGTTTCTGTTGTTGCGGTAGGCTTCTCTCAATAGCCGTTTAATACGATTGCGCGCTAAGCTTTGCGAAAAATTTCTTTTAGATACAGATAAAATTACCTGAAGTGGAAAGCCTGAAGCCTGTTCGGGCAGTGTATATAACGCTTTGAGTGGCGACAGGTGAAATACATAGCCCTTATCAAAAAGAAAAGAGATTGAACGTTTATCGTTCAATCTCTCAAACTTTTGAAACTGCCGGGTGGCGTAATAATTTTCGACAAAAGTCCGGCTGAAAACTATATTATTTAAGGCTCTTTTCGTCAGAAACCGTAAGTTTTTTTCTGCCTTTGGCTCTGCGGGCTTTCAATACATGTCTGCCGTTTTTAGTAGCCATGCGCTCACGAAAACCGTGCTTGTTCTTTCTTTTTCTGTTAGAGGGCTGATAAGTCCTTTTCATGATTTATCCTATTTTAAAAAGGGCTACAAAGGTAATCAGATTTGCCAATTATCAAAACCTTTTGAACTAAAGTTTCCGGCAATGCAGATTTTAGTGTCGGAAGCCAGTCAAACATACGACAGTTATTGAATACGAATTAATATTTTTAGGCGGATGATGTAGTTGACGGCAAGTTTAGGCGGGCACATCGGAACGAGCAAACGTTTCAGTGTTATCGTGGGTATCCGGAGCAACGGAAGTATTCAAAAAAAATAATTTCACCATGGGATGATTTACAATAATAGATTTATACTTTTATAATGCGATTCAAACTTTCGACCGTCTCTCCTTAAAAGAAGTTTAAGTGAAATAATTGCTCATTGCCTACTGCAAACTGCAAACCGCCAACTACTTACGGCTGATAGCTTATGGGTAAAAGATTGCTTCACTCCTCTTCTTTTCGTTCACAATGAACCTTCAATCCATCCGTCATTTTATCCATCACTTATGCTATCAAAAACGAATTCCAATTTTAACTTACCTATCTTAGCAATACTGACTTTGTAAATAAAACACATTCTTCTTGCCGGAAACGACAACGACCAATGAGTAACATAATCCGGAAAGACCATGAAGCCTTTAACTCCCTCTGCCTCCAAAAAATCTACTGTTCAAAAAGCCAACAGAGGCACCTCATTTCCCATAGTTGCCATTGGTGCATCAGCGGGCGGACTCGAAGCTATGCAAGAGTTATTGAAGAATCTTTCGCCCGACACCGGCATGGCATTTATTTATGTGCAACACCTGAGTCCCGACCACAAAAGTATGCTTACTTCGCTGCTGGCAAACGTGTCGTCTATGAATGTGCAGGAAGTAACCAACAGGGTGCTCATTAAGCCCAATAATGTATATGTGATTCCTCCCGATAAAGAATTGAGCGTTATCAAAGGGCATATCAGATTAATGCCGCGCCCCGAATCGCCTAAATATAATTTGCCCATTGATATTTTATTTACTTCGCTTGCGGTAGCGCAAAAAGAAAATGTGATTGGTATCATCCTCAGCGGCAGCGCCAGCGATGGCACTCAGGGAATGAAATCCATCAAGCACGCGGGCGGATTAACTTTTGTTCAGAACGAAACTGCCAAATTCCAAAGCATGCCCAAGTCGGCTATTGCAGCGGGAGTGGTAGATTATATTTTGTCGCCAAAAGATATTGCGCAAGAATTAGAGCGCCTTAGCAAAAGCCCTTTTGTAAAAAACACCGGAAGAAAACGGAGAGATGAAAATTCGATTGGAAATGGAGACCCCGATTTAAAAAATATTCTTGCTCAATTGCAAAAAGCTACCGGAGTAGATTTCAGCGCCTATAAAATGCAGACTATAAAAAGGCGCATCATACGCAGAATGCTGCTTCATAACTCCAAAACACTAAAAGAATATTCTGAATTGATTCTTAAAAAACCCGAACTGTTAGATATTCTCTATCAGGATCTGCTCATTAATGTAACCGGTTTTTTCAGAGACAGCGAAACACATAAATTCCTGAAATCAACCTTACTTCCTAAGTTGCTCAAGGAAAAATCCCCAAATAATGCTTTGCGTATATGGGTGCCTGCCTGCTCTACGGGCGAAGAGGCATTTTCTATCGCTATGATGTTGCTCGAAATACAAGACAAAAAAGCTGTAGATATACCTATTCAGATTTTTGCCACCGACCTCAGCGTTCAGGCAGTAAGAAAGGCCCGCATTGGTTTGTATTCAAAAAACGAATTAGAATCTATTTCGCCTAAACAAATACAGCGCTTTTTCACCAAGAGCGATGGCGGCTATCGCATAGCCAATGCCGTGCGTAAAATTTGTGTGTTTGCTCCGCATAATGTTTTAATGGACCCGCCTTTTTCACGCATTGACTTTATTAGCTGCCGCAATTTGTTTATTTATCTCGATACACCTGCACAAAAAAAAGCGCTGACAACTTTTCACTATGCATTGAATGAGGGCGGCTACTTAATGTTGGGGAAATCGGAAACAATTAGTGCAGCGGGTCAACTTTTTACCGATTACCATAATAAATTTAAAATCTATTTGCGCAAAAAAAATGCGGGCGCAACCACTCTGCCTGCTTTATCGCCCCGCTCACTTTATGCGAGTGGGCAAAGAGATAACAATCTTATTGACATTAAAAATGACGGTAGCGCTACCAAAAAAAAATCGCCCTCTGGCAATCGTAATCTCGACAGCGCCATAGATGTGGTGCTGGTAGCAGAATTTATGCCCGCAAGCGTGGTTATTAATTATCAAAATGAAATCCTACAGTTTCGCGGCTCCACCGATTTGTTTCTGACTCATGCGCCCGGCAGAGCTACTTTCGATATTTTAAAAATGGTTCGCACCGAAATTACTTTTGAACTTCGCAATGCCATTGCAAAAGCTATCAGAACTAATGCTAAAGTGCAGATTAGCGAGATTGAAATTAAAACCAACAAAACAGTATATATAGTGAGCATAGACATTGTGCCGCTAAAAATAGATTGGGACGAGCCTTTGCTGCTTATACTTTTCGCGGAAAAAGAATCGATTAAAAATTTTTCGCACTCTAACTTGTCGGGCAAAGGCACTTCTGCTGCAACAGAACTTAAAATAAAAAAACTACAGGAAGAAATTGTTGCCGCACACAAAGATGCACTGGCATTTTCAGAAGAGCAGGAAGCATTAATAGAGGAATTGCAAAGCTATAATGAAGAGGTGGTTTCGAGCAATGAGGAATTGCAAACCGTAAATGAAGAATTGGAAACTTCCAAAGAAGAAATTGAATCTGCCAATGAAGAATTGATTACCACCAATCAGGAATTGCAAACCCGCAACGACCTGCTTTTAGAATCTTACGAATATTCCCATGCCATTATTTCCACGCTTCATGAGCCGATGATAGTCCTCGACAAGCACCTTAAAATAAAAACTGCCAGCAAATCTTTTTACAAAAAATTTGACCTAAAAGAAGAAGAAACCGAAGGCATGATGCTATATGATTTAGGAAACAAACAATGGGATATTCCACAACTGCGCGAGTTGTTGGAAGACATTGTTCCGAAAAATTCATTCTTCCATGATTTTCAGGTGAAACACACTTTCCCTGGTTTAGGCGAAAAAATACTCATGCTCAACGCCAGCCGTATAGAGCAGAAAACTCATGGCGAATTACTCATTTTGCTCACTATTCACGATGTTACCGATGCGGTGCAGTTGCAGATTAAAGAAAAGGAATTACTCAAAAAAAATATCAACGAAAGCAAAACTTACAGCCTGAAATTGGAAAAGGCGGTGAAAGAAAGAACCAAGGAATTGAACAAAGCCGTCAACGCTTTTGAAGAAAAAAACAAAGAGCTAGAGTCTATGAACCAAGAACTTGAAGCATTTGCTTATGTGTCGAGCCATGATTTGCAAGAGCCGCTGCGCAAAATTCAAACCTTTGCCGGAAGAATACTCGAAAAAGAAAATCAAAACCTTTCTGAAAACGGAAAAAATTATTTTCAGATGATGCAAAATTCTGCCAACAGAATGCAGGCACTCATTGTGGATTTATTAGCTTTCTCGAGAATAACCACCACCAAAAGAAAATTCGCAAAAATTGACCTCAATGTTATTATTGGAGAAATAAAAGACGAATTCAAAGAGCGCATCGAAACCAATAATGCGGTGATAGAAGTAAAAGAATTGTGCGAGCTTACCGTAATACATTTTCAGTTTCGCCAACTCCTGCACAACCTCATCAGCAATTCATTCAAATTCAGAAAACCCGACATTCCTCCGCATATCACTATTTCGTGCCGCTATATAACAGCCGGCACCAACAAGAAGTCAAAACTTAAGCATCACCTAAATTATCACTGTCTTAGAATTTCTGACAATGGTATAGGCTTTGAAAAGAAATTCAACGAAAAGATATTCGATGTGTTTGAAAAACTGCATAGCAAAGATGAATTTCCGGGCACCGGTATCGGGCTTGCCATAGTGAAGAAAATAGTAGATAATCATCATGGCTTTATTACCGTTACCAGCGAATTGAATAAAGGAACTACTTTTGACATATATATACCTGCCGATTTATGAAGAACGAACCTATCCGAATTCTGCTTGCCGATGATGATGAAGCCGACAGATTGCTTTTCAAAGAGGCTTTTGAAGAGCTCAAAATTTTATCGGCAGTTAGTTTTGTTCACGATGGTGAACAACTCTTGAACTATCTTTCTACAACAGAAGCTTTGCCTCAACTTTTATTTCTCGACATTAACATGCCGCGCAAAAACGGGTTGGAATGTTTAATAGAAATCAAAAACAATCCTGCCTTAAAAGATATTTTGATTGCCATATATTCCACTTCTTCGTCAGAAAACGACATAGAAGAAGCCTTTCTAAGTGGAGCCAATGTTTACATTCACAAACCCAACGATTTTAACACGCTTAAAAAAGTATTGGAAAAAGCCGTGATGACCGCCTATCAATATCAGGAGCCTCCATTTAAAAAAGAAAATTTTTTGTTGCGGGTATAGATGGTAGCCGTATGTAGTTGGCAATAGGCAGTTGGCAATTATTCAGACTTCTTCTAATCATCAGGAAAGGTTCCTCAACTCTATAGTTCAACAAAACATAAAAGTCGTCATTGCGAACGGAACAAAGTGGAGTGAAGCAATCTATTTCAGTTGGGAATTGGCAATGAGCAATTTTTCAGACTTAAACAGCATCAGTAAATCTGACTTCTAAAATCTAAAATTTAAAATCAGCCTTCAACAGATTGCTTCGTCATGCTGCAAACAAGGCTGCGCAATTCCTCGCAATGACGGATGATTGAAAGTCGCGTCTTTGCGAACGGAACAAAGTGGAGTGAAGCAATCTATTTCAGTTGGCAGTAGGCAATGAGCAATTTTTCAGACTTAAACAGCATTAGTAAATCTGACTTCTAAAATCTAAAATCTAAATTCAAAATTCTAAAATCAGAAATCCGCCATCAGAAATCCGAAATGACTCAGTTCATCTGTTGGCTGAAAATAGAAAACACGTCCCCCCTGTGTGAATTATATAAATCTTAATCAGAATTGTGTAACGCTCCGCTCTTGGAATACACTTAGTCTTGCAGTCTGTAATTTTTTTTCATTTACCCAAAAAACATAGACTGTGAAAACCCTAAATTATAAAACGCTTTTTTTAAAGCAGCTACTGTTCGTAGTTAGCATTGGCTTACTGAGTTTGCTCCTTCCTGCCTGTAAAAAAAATAAAGACAAAGAAAAGGCATATCTCTCTGTTCACATGACCGATGCGCCCGCGGTGTATAATGCGGTGTATATAGATTTACAAGGAGTGGAAATAATTGGCAGTGGCGGCACTGCCGTAATGCTGAATACTACCGCAGGTATTTATAACCTGCTCGACTTTGCCAACGGCATAGACACCTTGATTGCAACGGGTTTTCTCGATGCGGGAATGGTTTCGCAAATCAGATTAATCTTAGGGCCCAACAACTCTATTGTAGTTGATAATATAACCTATCCTCTTGCCACTCCCAGCGCGGAACAATCGGGTTTAAAACTGTTAATCAACAAAACTTTACAGCCGGGCGTATCTTATAGTATTCTGCTTGATTTCGATGCGCACCAATCAGTTGTTCAAAGCGGCAATGGTGAATATCTTTTGAAACCGGTTATCAGAACTATAGACACCGCCATCAGCGGTTCGATTATCGGCAGCATTGTTCCTGTAGGAACTTTAGCAACCGTTACCGCGACATCCAACGGCATTTCATATTCTACGGTGGTGAATGCGGCAGGCGCGTTTCTGATTGGGGGCTTACCTCCGGGCACATACAGTGTAACGGTTACATCGCTATTTCCATTCATGCCCGTAACTATTAACGGAGTAGCGGTTACCGTAGGCGCATCTTCCAATATTGGTATCATAACGCTTTAATTTTTTCTTCACAACAATGCTCTCCGTCATAAACGGATAAAACGCAAAAAATGAGAACAAAAAAATTACTCTCAATCATAGCTATCGCGGCAGTTATTTTTACTTCCGGATGTAAAAAAGATGATGACAAAACGGATGATATTCCGATTCAAACCACTGTTCATGATGCTGTTCCAATGGCAGGTGCTTCAACCTTTGCGGTGCTGGCAGGTTCAGAAATTACCAATATAGGAGCCACTTCAATTGTGGGGAATATTGGACTGAGTCCCGGCTCATCTATTGGCGGGTTTCCTCCCGGAACATTAGAAGGCACACAATATATCAACGATGTATTTGTGCAACAGGCAAAATTCGATTTAGCTACCGCATATAATTATGCGGCAGATCGCACCGCTACAGATATAGTTGTGTTGTCGGGAAATATAGGCGGACTAACACTCACGCCCGGGTTGTATAAGTCCACATCATCGCTTGCCATTTCATCGGGCGACCTCACCTTTGATGCGAGAGGAAACACCGATGCGGTTTTCATTATTCAGATAGCTTCTACATTCACCACTGCTTCAGAGCGAAAAGTTATTCTGATTGGAGGCGCAAAAGCATCTAATATTTTTTGGCAAGTGGGTTCCTCTGCCACTTTTGGAACTACTTCAGAAATTAAAGGAACAGTAATGGCTCATCAATCTATAACGTTTAATACAGGGGCAACGCTATATGGCAGAGCCTTAGCTCAAAACGGTGCCGTTGTTATGGCTGGCAATGTCATCGTAAAACTATAAGCGTTTATCACTATGCTCCCCAGGGCGTTGTTGCTTTTATAAATTGCAACAACGCTCTTTTTTTGTTTTAAGTAAAAGGTGCGAATCATATAACTCTTAGTTATAGTTATGTAACATTACGGCTTTGAAATCACGCATCTTTACATCGGTTCTTTTCAACTTCACTTAGAACCTCTTTTCTTCTTCTAGAAGAAATCAATATTACAGAAGCCACTCTTTAAATTATTTGTGATGAAAAACATTTTACGTGTTGCAGCGATGCTGTTATTCATATGGCATACGCCTGCCTTTTCTCAAACTCATGAATTCGGAATAAGCGGAGGCATGTCAAATTTTCTGGGCGATTTGGGTAAAAAACCTGCCGATGGCAAATTCTATTTTGCCGATGTAGAAGCCTCTTTGTTTCGACCTGCCTTTGGTGTTTTTTACAGGCATGGTTTTAACAGATGGGTTGCGGTGAAAACATCTCTCACTTATGGTCGCATAGAAGGCGATGACCGCCTTTCAATATATAAAGAACACATGGACGATGCATGGTTTAGAAAATATCGCAACCTGCATTTTCAATCGCATATTATAGAGTTGGCAGTGATGGGCGAAGTGAACCTGATGCCCTATAGAGCGGGTAGCACTGCCAAGCGGTTTGCGCCATATATAACCGCAGGTGTGGCGCTTTTTAATTTCGACCCGAGAGCCGATTATAAAGGCGAAATGGTTCGTTTACGTCCTTTAGGAACGGAAGGACAAGGCATGCCCGGTTACGCTAAAAAGTATTCATTGATTCAGCCTGCCTTTCCGGTAGGATTTGGGTTGAGATATAATATTACCAACGCCCTCACCGTAGCGCTCGAATTTGGTCACCGATTCACTTTGACAGATTATATGGATGATGTCAGCACGGTGTATCCCAACAATGCCGACCTGAATAATTTTTATTCTGCCGCTACCGCAAAGAAAATATATGAACTCTCCAGGCGCTCGCCCGAAAACGATATTGAAAGTATTTATGGACAGATTACGGCAAACGGGCAACAACGCGGGAACCCACAAGGGAAAGACGCTTACTTGTTCAGTATGTTTTCATTGAGCTATGTCTTGAGTAAAAAATCTGAGGCGCGCGGAAACAATCCTATGGATATGAAAAAAGAAAAAAGGTTTAAAAGGAACACGTTCAAAAGACAATCTAACTAATGAGCAACGCAGCGTTTGCTCTTCTGTAAAATGTGTGAATGATGTAATTCTTATTATGAATTATATAACACCATAGGCTTCAATAGGAATCATCTTTGCATAGTAAATATTCATCAAAAACTAAAAAACATTCTTATGGGAAATTTGCTCTACCTCATTGCTGTCATTCTTATTATAGGATGGGCAATCGGATACTTTGGCTTTCAAACAGGAGGGCTTATTCATATCCTGCTCATTATTGCGGTGATTGCGGTGATACTGAGAATTATTCAGGGTAAAAGTATATGATAAACAACTTTCCGAAACTCATTTAATTATTATCTCTTACTTATAAAAAATCAAAATCATGAAAAAATTATTCCTATTCTCCACGTTGGCAGTAATTGTCTCAATGGGATTTACTTCTTGCAAAAGGTGTCAGGTTTGCACCAAAGATTCCTCGCCTACAGTTAGAGTTTGCGAAAAAGATTACAGCAGCAATACCGAGTATGGTTTGGTGTTAGACTCTTACGTAATTCAAGGCTACACATGCAAAGACAAATTGTAACCTTTCAATAAAAACATCAGCGCATTCAAATGCTTTGAGGCTTCTTAATAAGTTCATTAACAAAAAAACATGTAATCATGAAAAAGACATTCTTATTCTCAACTATGGCAGTTTTCATTTCAATGGGATTTGTTTCCTGCAAAAAATGCCAGAAATGCACCAGAAGTTCATCACCTACCATAACCATTTGTGAAAAAGACTATAACAGCAATACCGAGTATGGTTTGGCTTTAGATGCCTATCAGGCAACCGGATATACTTGTAAGAACAAAACTTTGTAACTGGTTTTCAGAGGCAGTTTTAAATGTTCCCAATAAACTTTTAAGACTGCCTCCATATTTACTCAATCGTTCAATAAAAAAAATTCAGTCATGAAAAAACTATTCCTTTTCTCAACATTGGCGGTGATACTTTCTTTAGGATTCACTTCTTGCAGAAAGTGTCAGATATGCACCAGAAGCGCTTCTCCAGAAATTAGAATCTGCGATAAAGATTACGACAGCAACACTCAATACGGATTGGCAATAGATGCCTTGGAAGCTACAGGTTACAACTGTAGATAGCATTTAATTATTCTCACTAAAAAATAAAATCACAATGGGTTTTATTTTTTTATAAAAAAATCAATCATGAAAAAAATATTCTTCACGGTGTTGTCGCTTATTTCATTCGCGGCATTTGCTCAGCAACCTATTTTGGTGGACATGGCTCCGAAGGATGCCAATAGTATTACTCAAAGCGCATTCAGGGTATCCATACCGCAAGCCACATTAAATGATGTGAAAAAAGATTGGCTGAAATACATGTCTAACAACAGCAAAGGCAAAGCAAATGAAGAAAACGGAGAATTCATTCAATACCGGGCGGTCAACAAGAATATATCTCCTAAACCTTTTGACATATACAGTAAACTGCTCGAAACCACCCAAGGTGTGGAAATTGCTGTAAGGCTTACTCAAAACAACAAATCATTCGTTTCTAAAAATATCAACGATGGAACTGATTTAGCGGTAAAAAAATATTTACATGACTTTGCTGTAATTCAGTATCGAAATGCAGTGCAATTGGAATTAGACAGAGAAATTGAAAAGCAAAAACAATTAGAGAAAAAACTTTCTGCGCTGATAGATGAAGAAGAAAAATCAGCACAAAAAATCATCAACAATCAACGCTCTACCGGGCTTGCCGTTGAAGCCATTTCTGTAAAAGATTCAGACATACAAAGCGCTACTGATAAAATTCATGACCAAAAGCAAATGGTAACTTATACTGCTTCTGACCCTAATGCTCATAAAGGCGCTAAAAAAACACTGAAAGAATTGGAAAGCGAAAAGAAAGATTTGCAAAAAGCAAGCACGTCTGAAGGTAAACAAATTGATAGCCGCGATATTGAAAACCGGGAAGAAGAAAGAAAGATAAAAGACTTGCAGCAGCAACAGGAATTAGTAATGAAATCGCTTGAAAATCAGAAAAAATTAATTTTTGAAGTGCGAAACAAATTAGCCAATATCAAATAAGTCATGGAGCAAAATATCAAACTAAAAAGTAAGTATCAACCGGGCGATATGGTTTTTGCGACAGCAAATCCTTCGGTAAAATTGATAATCAGAAGATACGTTGACAGAATTTATTACTGCAAAACAGAACAACAACCCGACAGTAAAGACCTTGCTTATTTTGAAAGAGAACTATCAGATAATATTTCCAGCATAAAATAATTCACAATGAAAACAGCAGGCATTATCATCATTGTAGCAGGATTGCTGCTCACCATTTTTGCAGGGGCAAAATTTGTTACTCAAAAAAAGGTGGTTGACATCGGTAATCTTGAAATCACCCGCGATAAGAATCATTATTTAACATGGTCGCCACTTATCGGTATTGCAGTGATGGTAGCAGGTGCTGGAGTTTACTTCTATGCCGGCAGAAAATAGTAAAATATTTTTTTAACTTCTCATAAATAAAACACACTAAAATGAAAACGCAATACTACTTGCTCATGCTTATAGCTCTCATTACTGCATCATGCAGTTCTTCAAGAGACTTTATTGCTTCTGATAAAACAAATTTTGGCAACACTTCTAAATTGGAAGTATCATCTGTGATGCCCGATTTGAAGCATCCTGAGGCAACAACAAAAATTACTGAACCACATCCGGCAGGCGAACCGCAAACAAACAATAATACTGCCGCATCAACAAAAGGAGATGTTGATTCCGAACTCAACTTTAATAATGATGCAATGATGCCTGTTGAAGATGGCGAACAAGCGATGAGTGTGGAGGAACTAAAAACAAAGATGGCAGAAGAACTACATTTAGTTGCAAGCAATTCCGACAATAAATTCATCAGCAGAATATTTGATAAAACAGCAAAAAAAATGGTGTTGAATAATTTTCAGGCTAAAGAAAATTTGACATTTTTCGATAAAGCAAAAGCGAAACTGTTCGCCAAAATTCAATCGAAATTCGGCATTAATAGTCGTATGGCAGGCGGTGATATTTTAGCTATTGTTTCTCTCGTTACCGGACTTTTATCATGGGTGGCTTTTCATGGTTCATTTGTATTAGGACTTGTTGCCATCATCACCGGTGTTATAGCGCTGAAGAAAGGCACTTCAAGACGCGGCATGGCAATCGTGGGAATTATCTTTGGTGTATTGGCAATGCTCTTCTGGTCAGGTTGGTTGTTTATTTTCTAAGAAAACAACTTCAACTTCAAACATTAACCGCCCAGCATTTTCTTGAAAAATTATTTATTGCGCCCACTAAAAGCGGGGCGCAAATTTTTTATGGCTGAAGGATAAAAAAGATGTTGAATAAAAATGTTACTTCGTAATCAATCCCGCATCAATCAGGAATTCCGAACCGGCAACGAAGCGTGCTTTGTCCGATGCGAGAAACACTAAAGCATTCGCCACATCATCTGCTTCTACCCACGGCACGGGCAACAAATTACCGGCAGAACGCTCGGCAATTTCCAAAGGTGTTGCGCCTAACGGGGATGCCAAGCCATTGTTCATGGGGTATTCACTCCTGTGGGATGAATTGAAATAGTGCGGATATGATAGGGCGCTAATTCTATTGCCCATGCTTTAGTTAAACCTCTCAAGGCCCACTTCGATGCCACGTAAAGACTCAAACGATTCGATTGGCCTAATCTCAATGTGTTGTTAATGAAGATGTGGGTATTTCAGCAAGCCGACTATTGAGACCGGAGCTTCAATGCTTTTTGAAAGTTTAATTCTTCGAGAAGTTTGACGATGGTTTTAAGAGAGCATTTTCGCCCCATCATTATTGATAGGGGAAACATAAATTGCCCCTTCAAGACCGATTTCGTTCAACGCCTGAAGCATAGCGTTTCCGGCTTTTGCAGCCGTTTTTTCTGAAGTGGATAAAGCAAAAATGGAAGGTCCCGAGCCGGAAATACTACAGCCTAACACACCGTTTTGCATGGCGGCATTTTTCACCTCATCAAATCCGGGTATTAATAACGAACGCATGGGTTCAATAATTACATCCTGCAAGGAACGTCCTATTAATTCATAATCAGACCGCATCAATCCGGCTATCAAACCGGCAAGATTGCCCCATTGCAAAATGGCATCTTTCATATTGATTTCGAGTTTCAAAACCTTTCTGGCATCTTCGGTGCGAAGTTCAATATTGGGTGTAATGATGGTGCAGAATAAATTTTTCGGAACGGAAATTTTAATAAGGTCTAAAGGTTCATAACTCCTAACTAACACAAAGCCTCCCATAATGGCGGGCGCCACATTGTCGGCATGTGCAGCGCCACAGGCAATGCGCTCTGCTTCCATAGCAAAAGGAACCAAAGCCTCTTTGGTCAATGGCTCATTCATCAACATATTAATAGCATACACTGCTGCCGCGGAACTTGCGGCACTCGAACCCATGCCGCTGCCTAAAGGAAGATTTTTCTCGATTTCAATTTCAACACCTTGTTCAATATTGAGATGTTTGAAAAAGGCGTCAACGGCAACTCCCGCTGTATTTTTCAATGGTTCTAATGGCAATCTGCCACCATCGCCCGATATTTTTTTAATGATAATGCCCGGCTTATCGGTAAGTTTCATGGTAATGGTATCGCCCGGAGCATCAACGGCAAAACCTAACACATCAAATCCACAGGCAACATTAGCAACAGTAGCAGGGGCAAATACTTTTATGGAAGATGACATGAAGAGAAAAGAAAAAAGTTGGAAAGAATATAAAGGTATAAAGTAATGAACGAATTACTTCACTCACTACTTTATAGCCGTTCGGTTTTTTGCAGCAATTAACTGTTCATGCCCAGCAAAAATTCTTCGTTGCTCTTGGTTCCTTTCATGTTTTGCAGAACAAAGTTCATGGCTTCTTCGGCAGTCATGTCTGCCAAATGCTTGCGCAGAATCCAAAGTTTTTGCAACACATCGCGGTCTAACAACAGGTCTTCTCGTCTGGTAGAAGAAATAGTGATATCGGCAGCAGGATAAATGCGTCTGTTCGACAATTTGCGATCTAACTGCAATTCCATATTGCCGGTTCCTTTAAATTCTTCGAAAATTACTTCGTCCATTTTGGAGCCGGTTTCTACCAATGCGGTAGCAAGAATAGTAAGCGAGCCACCGTTTTCTATTTTTCGCGCAGCGCCAAAAAACTGCTTGGGCTTGTGCAGCGCATTTGCCTCAACACCACCCGACAACACTTTGCCCGAAGCCGGAGCAACGGTATTGTGTGCGCGGGCAAGGCGTGTTATAGAATCGAGAAGAATGACCACATCGTGTCCGCATTCTACCAGGCGCTTTGCTTTTTGCAAAACGATGCTCGAAACTTTCACGTGTTTTTCGGCAGGCTCATCAAAAGTGGAAGCAATTACTTCGGCTTTTACACTGCGCTCCATATCGGTTACCTCTTCAGGTCTTTCGTCAATCAGCAACACGATGAGATATACTTCGGGGTGATTGGCGGCAATGGCATTGGCAACATCTTTCAACAACCAGGTTTTACCGGTTTTGGGTTGCGCCACAATGAGTCCGCGTTGTCCTTTGCCAATGGGCGTAAATAAATCAATTACACGGGTAGCAAAATTATCGGGGGTGGTGAAAATGTTCAGTTTTTCATTCGGAAACAGAGGCGTTAGATAATCGAACGGCACACGGTCGCGAATTTCTTCGGGTTTTCTGCCATTGATCGTTTCAACTTTCAGCAGCGCGAAATATTTTTCTCCTTCTTTAGGCGGTCGGATAGTTCCATAAACCGTATCACCGGTTTTAATTCCGAACAGCTTTATTTGTGAAGGCGAAACATAAATATCATCGGGAGAAGAAAGGTAATTGTAATCGGAAGAGCGCAGAAAACCGTAGCCATCGGGCATCATTTCTAAAACACCCTCACCAATAATAGAGCCTTCAAAATCGAGGTTCAACACGCTTTCTTTTTTCTGGCGGAAAGGGGTACGCTCCACAGGGGCGGCTTCTGCGGGAGGTTCTTGGTTGCCCTCCTGAACTGCAGGTTCTGAAGTGGTTTCTGCAGGCACTTCGGTAACTGTAACATTCGATTGGGAAGAAATTTCAGGCTCAGTATCTTCACCTGAAAGGCTTAGTGCAATCTCATCCAAATCGTCTATTTCTTCCACCTTGCTGTCTGCCACTTTGCTTTCTTTTTTCAGCGGACTTCTTTTTCTCTTGGCTTTTTTGCCTCCATCATCTTCACCTTTTTCTTTAGGTGTTGAAGCTTTTGTTTCGCTTTTTAACAATGATGGGTTTACTGCCTGCGCATCTAAAATTTTGTAAATCAACTCTTGTTTGTCGAGTTTTTTAGAATCTTTGATGTTCATGCGCTCTGCAATTTCGCGCAACTCAGGAACGAGCATTTCGTTCAGTTGAAGAATGTCATACATAAAGGGATAAAATTTGTTTTTTTGATAATCACAAACGAATTTGTTGAATCAACAATTTGGGAGGGTTATGTTTTGTAGAAAAAAGTTGGAAAAAGAACCGGATAGTTTAAAGCCGGTTTTGATAAATAGCGGCTTAGTATGGTGCAATAATACGAAACATTTGAATAATGCAAAAGAATATTTTCATAGGGCAAAAATTATTTTTGAGCCCGAATAAGGTGTGTAAATAAAAATCACTGAAGATTACAAGTTGAATAGTCGCTTTTCTGAAAATTTATATGACACAAAATGTCTGCCGACATCTCATTGCATAAACGGCAACAAACCACAATCCAAAGTGGCAGTAATTTTCTAAGTAATTCTTGTCAATTAGCCTTTACAACAAAAAAGCCGTTCCAAAAGTCAGCCTTATTTCTTCTTGCCTGAAGCCGGTTTATAATCGGGTTTTGCTTTGATTTCGGCTATGAGTTTATTGTTGTTTTGAACGTATTCTTCATAGTTGATTTCCTGAGCTATGGATTTTGATTTTTCGGCAGAAGCTATAGCGCCATTATAATCTTTCAGGCTTATCTGAATTTTAGCTTTCAGATGATACATCCAAAATGCATCGGGACGATTTTTAACTGCTTCATTCACCCATTCCAATGCTTTGTTCAGGTCTTTTCCATTTTCATAATAATAATTGGCAGCTTGGTAGAAAGGGCGTTTGTCTGAAGCCAACTCTTTTTCTATGGCACTCATCACCACTTCATCAATTTCGGTAGTTACTTTGAAACTTACTTCTGTTTTGTCCCAACGCAAAGCAATGGTAGCTTCGGTAGGTTTAACGTCATTTACATCAATAGTGAATGTTTCTACATGATAAGCAAGTTTGGCGGGCTTTGCAGCAATGCGTACCACATCATTCTCTTCTTTGTAATTGTTTTGATTCGTAACGGTAAGGTCTTTGGTAATGATAATGGTCCACTCGTTTTCAGCGGGAATAGTCAGCAAACCATATTTGCCTTTTTCCACTTTTTTTCCATTGATGGTAACATCGCTTCCGAAAGTAATGGTGGTGGCGGCATTAGCTCCCGTGCGCCATAACTTTCCGTAAGGAACCAAATCGCCAAAAATAACTCTGCCCTTAGCACCGGGACGCGAGTATTTAATTTCAATTTCTGAGGTTGCGAATTGCTGAGTTACAGTTTGTAAAGGACTGGGCGCAGGAATGGGTAATGATTGTGATTGAACATTAACCGTTGCAAGGATAACTACCATGCAAACAGTAAATAATTTGAATGTTGATTTCATATCGAGTTTGTTTGAGTGAAAAATTAATGTTGGAACTTCAAAAATAGGGATAAAGAAATAAAAGGGATTTTTTCATTATAAATGAATTGATAAAAACTAATCAATTTTTAGAAAATTGCTGCGCCTTCGCAAAATACTCATTGGCTTTAGCCTCATTGCCCATTTGTTTGTAGGTGATGGCAATGTTGTTATAGAAAGGTGCGTAATCAGGGTTTACTTTTAAACCGTTTTCAAAAGATTCGATGGCTTTATTGTAATCGCCACTGATACCGTAAGCTACGCCCAAGTCTTCATAATAAACATAGTTTTTAGGGTCTAACGCTATGGCTTTATTAAGGCTCGAAATACCGTTTACAAAATCATTTTTCAAACGGGCATAAGACAAGCCTATTTTATAATATGCCTGAGACAAATCAGGTTTCAAACGAATGGCTCCCTGATAAAAATATATTGCCGAATCGGGCATATTACTTTTAAAATAAGCCTCGCCCGTGTTGAACCATACTTCAAATTTTTCGCTGCCTTTCACCAACGATTTTCTGAAATACGGAATAGACTCTTCGGCTTTTCCTTTGGCAATTAAAACACAACCTAAATTATAATTGCCTTCGAAGTATTCGGGTTTCAGTCGCAGCGTCTGTTCATAGTAATATTTGGTTTCGGGCAGGCTGTCATAGAGTTTATATTTGGTGTTGCCCATCAGCAACAGAGCGTTCAGATAATTCGGATAAATTTTTAGTGCTTCGCCTAAAACTATTTCGGCTTTTTTTAAATACTCTGTGCGGAGTGGTTCTGCTACTATGTCTGATTGTGTAACCAATTCGCCACCATAAGAATTACGGATTTTAGCGCTGTTGGGAGAATTTTTATAATCGGCTGCAAACAACATAAAATCATTTTTCCAATCCATGTTGCGGGCAATAGTTTTTGCAGAATATCCTATTAAAATAATACCCAAAACAACCATCATTACTGAAGGTTGTATAACAGTTTGAGTTTGCCATTTTTTTTCTTTGAAATAATTCACAGCACCCACCAACAGCAATGCGAGTATGATACAAAAACCGAGCGAAGGAATAAACACAAATCGTTCGTTCATAGCAATACCTACCGTAAACAGAATATTCGAAACGATGGATATGGTAATGAAATAATAGAGTATAGCAAAACTGAACATGCTTTTGCTTTTCAGATTCACTAATGCCCATCCCAGAATAACAAGATTTAAAATAAAAGGACCGATGGCTTTGAAATTATCCCACCCGATAATAGGCACTTGATTGAAATAATAATCGTGCGTGAGCGGATGCGGAATAATAAGCAAACGGATGTATTCCCAAAAAGTGAAAGCCACAGTTGCCAATCTTTCTCCGGTAGATGCAAACACGAAAGGGTTGTTCAGAATTTCTTTGGTTTCAGCCATGATATCAACCGCAGTAAATACCTGACGCATCGCCACATAAGCGCTTGTAATAATCAACAATGGAAAAATAGTCATGGCATAATCTTTCACCTTTGCTTTAGTGAAAAAATAAAAAGCCAATGGAATAACTGCTAAAAAAGTAATGGCATTTTCTTTCGAAAGCAGCGCCAACACAAATGCAGCAAAAGTCAAAATCAAAAACATTGGTTTTTTAAAATCCACATACTTCAGCGCTGCAAACAATGCCAGCACCGAAAACAGCAGCCCCATAATTTCATCGCGACCTTTAATATTGGCAACTACTTCGGTATGGATAGGATGTGCCGTAAACAAAAGTGCAGCGATAAGCGGCACACTCAGATGCGTTGAAGAAACAGGATATTGCTGAAATATTCTAAACAATAAGAGCAAAATGAGTGCGCAGGTGATGCCATAAAGCAGTGCGTTGATGAAGTGACTGATGTGTGGGTTTTGCCCGAAAAATTGAACCTCAATAGCAAATGTTACAATCGAAAGCGGGCGATACCTGCCTCCCGCCACAAACTTGTAATCCTCTCCAAAGAATCCATAAAACGCATCGGTAGTCATAATTTTTCCAATGCCTTCAAATCCCTGATTGGTGAGTTTGTTTTTTTGAATCACAATCATGTCGTCCACGGCATAATCGTGCCCGATGGTGTTGGCATACAATAAAAACCCAAACAGCAACACCATTAGCGCCTGAATTAATGAGGCATTGCCCGATAGTTGAGCGCTTTGTGAATGGAGCGTGTCGGCAGATGGCGTTTTATCTGTCAGATATTTTTCTTCTTCTATTCTTTTTCGGTAGCCTTTCTTGCCCATAATGGTTTTGTGTGAAAGGTCAAAAATAGGAAACTCGGTGGTTTGAAGGGGATATTGTATCACAAAATGAATAGCCTGTTATCCTGTGCGTAAGGATATAGAGGTAACTGAATTATGTATTTGTCATTGCTTTTACCTCCCCACCACAAACTTCTTCACTTCTCTTTCTGAATTTTCGAACACCACTTCGCATAAATACATGCCCTGCGGATAGTCCGATACATTAAGCATGATGGATTCAGGATTTTTGATGCGTTTCTTTTGCTCCAACACTTTTCCACTCAAATCAGTGATGGTGTATGAGCGCATTTTTTCCCTTGATTGCAATTGAATGATATTGCCAGAAGGGTTGGGATATAAAATGACTTGAGACAAAGTCGCATTATCCTCTGAATTGTTCGATGGTTCTTGTGAAATTTTAACTAGTATTATTTCTGAAGTTTGGTGTGTCCCGGGAATGATATATGTTAAGTTGCCCATCAGATAAATATTTCCTGAAGCGTCTATCTGAAGTTGTTTGTGTGGTTTCGTTAAAGGGTTGGTATTGAACATATTATTCGGAAAATAGTAATGTCGGCTGAGTTTGATGCTGTCAATCTGATGTTGCCAAATAAAATTTCCATTACCGGAATATTTTCTAATACTAAGGATTTGTTTTTCTTCCACCAACAAATAAATATTGCCATTGCCATCTAATGCCAAATCGTATGTTTTAATAGAATCTCCATGAATTTCAATATTATTGAGCAGATTGCCGTATCTGTCATACTTGTAGAAGCTATTGAACCGCATAGTATTCTGATTATAACCTTTCACTGCGCCATACCATATGTTTCCATCCTTGTCAATTTGCAAATCAACATGATAGCCGGGCAGTTGAGGAGTATCTACTGTTTCCCACAAGTAATTACCTTGAGTATCAAATACAATCAATTCTATTTGATTGTTACCATTGTGTCGGCTGGTTAAGCACAACAGAAGGTCATCATGAATTAACATTCTTACAGGCGTATAATACATAAATCCGGCACCTTTATCTATTACAGTATCCCATAAAACAGTCAAATGGGTATCAATTATAGAAAGGTAAAGATTACGAACAAAATTAACTCCGGTTCCTTCCATTACAACGCCAGCTAAAAACAGATGATTATTCAATGAGTCAGCCTTCATAAAATCTGCTCCTGAACTCAATCGAGAACCTTCACCGTAAAGAATGGTATCACCCTCTTCATTTATTTTATGAATAGTAACAGTAGCATATTGTGTTTGAACAGAATTGTTTTGTGTTTGAATATAGGTGTTGTTTTGAAGTGTAGCAATTATGGAACTGTTTCGGGCATTGCCCCCTAAAAGTTCCCGATGCCAAATTGTATCACCTATAGGTGAAATTTTTACCATATCGGTTTTTGAACCGTTTCCTGCCACATAGATGTTTTGCTCGTTATCTATGTGTGCGCTTACCACAAAATGATTATTAATAGTTGGAAGCTGCTCTACCGGAGCAAATTTAAACTCCCAATGTAAGGTTCCGCCAGTATCCACTTTCATCACATGGTAAAAATTATACAAGCTGTCGTTGGCTTCATTGGCGGTATTCACTGCTATGCAGTTGCCATCGGCATCCAACATCAATTCTTTCATTTCATGTGTGCCGTCAATAAAATGTTTGTATCGCCATGCCTCATAAGTTTGCGAAAAAACAGAAATGCTCATAAAGCACAATAGAATAAAAGCCATTCCTCGAATGCTTTTATTGTTTGTAAATTTTGATTTCATAATCTTGAATTTACCGCCCTACCACAAATTTCTTCACTTCTCTCTCGGAATTTTCAAACACCACTTCGCACAAATACATGCCTTGTGGATAGGCGGATACATTAAGCATGATGGTTTCAGAATTTTTAATGCGTTTCTTTTGCTCCAACACTTTTCCGCTCAAATCGGTTATGGTGTATGAGTGTATTTTTTGGGAAGATTGTATTTGAATGTTATTGCCGGAGGGGTTTGGATAAAAATGAACATGGGATGAAGATATATTAAGAGGATTAATGCTTGAAATAGAGTCCACCTGATATTTTATGACATGAAGCGTCTGAGTCCAAATATTTGTTACGCTGTCTTTAAAGGAAGTTCTTCCGTAAATATATAAGAATTGATCTTTATCAAAAATCAGGT
Organism: uncultured Chitinophagaceae bacterium; assembly: GCA_964518215.1. Taxonomy (GTDB): domain Bacteria; phylum Bacteroidota; class Bacteroidia; order Chitinophagales; family CAIOSU01; genus CAYSGX01. The sequence continues at coordinate 5,525 of CAZFFP010000020.1, read as the reverse complement.
TATTGTTGAACGGCATAAAATAAGCAGAACCAGAACTGTAAGAAATTAAATTATTTACATCATTGCTTAATGGATATTTCCATATCAAAGCACAACCTGAACCATATTTTGCTATGTATTGTGTGCCATCATCATTTATCAATGTGTAAAGGTTGCTTTGTTTGTCCGTGGCTAAATGGTGGTAATTTCTTTTATAGCCGTAATCAGTTATTACACAAATATGATTGCCCATCCAATCTATTTTATTTAATACAACTATATTTGAATCAGCATTCTTGCGATATGAGGCTCCAAAAAAAATACTATTATCATCTGCAATGCCCATTCCAGCAACATGAGAAAAATAGTTCATAGTATCTGTTGAATTCCAAAGATAATTTCCCATTGTATCAAATAATAATATTTCTACTCTTTTATTTCCGTTGTATCGGGAAGTAAGCGTTAATATCCGGTCATCATATTGAATCATCTTTTCAATTCGATGATACATAAAGTCAGGTCCTTTATCAATAGTGGTATCCCATACAATACTCCCTGAATCATTTACCTTCATCAACAATATGTTTCTTATGGCATTAACTCCTGAACCTATCATAACATCTCCGCCAATGTATATATTACCACTGGGGTCAAGGAGCATATCATTACACATGCCCTGAAAGCGCAAGGGAGTTTTAAATATTTCATTTCCGAAAGAATCAAACTTAAATAGCTTAAGGGTATCTTTATTGTCTCCGGTAATAAAAGTATTGCCCAATGAATCAATTAATATCTTATCACTTCTTGCACCACCTAAAGTATCTGCACCGATAATCGGTGGTAAAATATTTCTCCAGACAATATCTCCATTTGCATTCAATTTCACCGGAGCTATAAAATCTCTTCTCCAATCTGAAGTTCCTGAAACTGCAATTTCGGAAAACGTATTTATCGCTGCGGAAGTCATCTTATCATGGCTGCTTGGGGTTACTCCATCCATTTGTTTTGTCCATAATGTATTACCTGACGAGTCAATTTTAACTATAAAATACCTGTTAAAAAAATTGTTTGCAACTCCGCTGACAGTTGCCGTGGCAAACACCGAACCATCGGTATTTATAAAAAAATTATTTATATCAAAACCTCCATTTTCTAATGGATATTTGTAATGCCACATTTTGGTAAGTTGAGCATTGATATTGAGTGATATGCTTACCAGCAATACACCAATCAAAAAAATGTTTCTTCTCATTTTTTGTAAATTTTAATTTCATAATCAATAATTTTTCCTCTTATTTCAACAGTGGCAGAAGGCCAATGTGTAGTTGGACTTATATCATTGTATAACAAGACATATTTGTCGATTGACACACCATTGGGAAATGTGGCATATACATGAACATATGCAGTATCTCCATGCTGGATTGAATTACTTAACTCTTTTGAAATTTCAAATGTTGTTGAATTAGTTTTTGTTAACGTGCAAACTAAAGTTCCTAAGTTTCCTGGTGCTGAACCTAATTCAGTTATGTTGTTACAGTGAGAATTTGTATAAGGTCCTGGACTGGGGTCTGAAGAAGAATATAACTGCTTATATGCACATTCATTAAACATGCTACCGCCTCCCAAAGCTACAGTTATCGCAGGCTTAGTCCAGTAATCAAATAAGAAATCTTTATCTGTAGTTACTATGTAATCATTATTAAAACCAAATATATTACTATTTAAAAATGAACTTCCACAAGTTGAGTATTCTTCAGTTACGTCATATTTATTTATGCCTCCACAAGAGTTGCCACATAAATCTGAAGATATCTCGTATCCAGCAATTATTCTCATATCAGGCCCGTTGAAATACCACATATAAGCTGGATATGGAAAGGCGAAATATAATGTTTGTAAATTGGGTATTTTTAATGTATAAACACCTCCTTTAGCCAAAGAAAAGGCTTCGTCATATTCTTCTATTTGATTAAATCTTTGTCCTGTATGACAAAGAGTCAATTTGTTTCCTTCTTCTAGTGAAGAATTATTTCGAATTGGTAAATTCATAAGTTCGGCAAGCATATAAGTTGACCAATCTCCATACAGCCTGTAATAATTAAAAACCTCAATGTTTGCTTCAAGAATTCCATAAAAAGGTTCAACGAATTGTCCGTCAAGAAAATAAAAACAATTATTTTCTTCAGGCTCAGAGTTATTTGCGTTAATATAAACCAGTATCTCAATTTCAAATTCCCAAAATCCAACCCCTGCCCCACATGCCAAATCTGATAAACCTCCATAATTTGTTGATGGAGAACAATTCCTACAAGAACTATAACAACTATTAAAAAAACAGTATCGCAGAAAATTTTGACAATTATTATCATCCGTTAAAATACACCAATGCGGAGTAGCAATAGTAATAAAAGTAGGGCGTTGGGTTTTTACTTTTATTCGGGTGATGTCAACATCTATCACACCGAGTTCGCCAACCTGAAATCCGAATAAGGGATAATCTTCGCTGAAATCGTGGTAGGCAAAATAATGGTCTTCAGCCAGTAAATCGTGCAATTGGCTTTGAGAAAGTTCCAAGCCGCTCATGTCTTCCACTTCTTGCTCCAAATATTCATGCAAGTAAGGTATTACAATATGATGGGCAAAACGAGTGTTGTTTACCATGGATATGTCTTCTATCATGCCCACATAATCTTTTCCCCCCGGAAGGTTGTATTCGCTACTGATAATATTGTTCATCCGTGTTCGCATGTTCAGTCCATGTGATTCGCATTGTTCCATAAACTTTTTTAAAGATACAGCATGATAACCCGAAAATGCACGGGCAGCATTGGTAATCATTACCGAAAGCATGGTGTCTCTCATGGCGGTGTAACTGCTATCGGTAAATGAAGCATACACGCCAATAATGCTTCTGGAGAGCATTTCGAGATGTTTAGTTATATAGGCTTCATTAGTGCCAACCCTCAATACAGTAGTATCGCCAGCGTTTTGTTGAATTTTGACAAAGTATGTGTTTGAAGAACTTAGACTGTCCTCTTCTATTCTGACTAAACTATTATTATAGATTGGGTAAGGGTCTTCAATTTCAGTTAATTCGCCACAGTTACTGTTGCCATAGAACAATTTAATTTTATCTGCATCAAATTTTTCAAATTCATGTCTCAGGAATGTAATCCCTAACTTGTCATTATCAGGGATTACCCTAAACCAAAATGCGGTGTCTGTGATATTAAATACCGTAGTGTTGTAATCGGCTTCGGTGAGGAGGTAGGCATTGGCACAACTGCTACCATCGTTAGTCATGCACTGTGCGCTGTCGGCAAAAGTTACATTGTAGAGGTTGCCTGTTGTGGTGTTGGTGGTGAGATTAGTAAAAGAGTATGTTCTGTTTTGCGATGTCCACGATTGTTCATCTTGTGAAATTAAAGTGGTGTCTTCATTGCAACCGCTCAAGCCGTTGGCATCGGTTTTTATTACCCATACATCGTAATTGCTTCCTGCGCCAAAACTTTTGGTGGCTCCTGCTAAAATAAAACCTCCATCGTTAGTTACTGCTACATCATGGACTAAATCGTCTGCGGTGCTTCCATAGCGCCTGCTCCAAATAAGGTCTCCGTCTTTGTCAATTTTCAGCATAAAAGCATCCCATCCGTTGCCTGATGGTCCTCTGCCCGTGCCTGCCAATACCAAGGTGCTATCGTCTAATTCTATGAGTTTTTTATCGGTCCAGTTATGCACCAAAGTGTCGCCATACACATTGCTCCAAATGATGCTTCCGGTATCGTCAATCTTCATCAGAAACATATCATACAACCAACCGCCACCCGATGCGTTGGCTCTGTATATTAAACCTGCCACTACATAATTTCCGTCTTTGGTTTGCACTACCGAATGAGCATGGTCGCCCGTAGAAGCATTGTAAATTTTTCCCCAAACAATACTGTCGGCTCCGGCATTTACTTTATAAACGCTCAAATCTGCTCCACTAATAGGATTGGAACTTAAATCGCCCACCACCAGAAAGCCACCGTCAGTAGTTGCACACAGGGCTTCATTTTTATCGGTGCTGCTGCCGCCCCATGCCTTGCCCCAATCAAAACTTCCACTTGTTGTTACCTTGAATAAATTGTGTTGCCAACCGCTTCCGGCACTTTGTGTCCATCCGCAGGCAACAAAGCCCCCGTTGGTTTTCACCGCTTTGCGTTGCACTTCCATAGAGCCGCCCCCGTAAACTCTATTCCAATATATCTGTGAAAAATCTTTGCTGATGCTGTATAGGTGAATGTCGTTATTGCTGCCCGAAGACATATAAGTGTGCCCGTGTAGTATATAACTACTGTCTGTTTCATCCACAAAATCAATAGATGCCTGATTGAGAGAAGCCCCGAAAGTTTTTTGTCGGACAACATTTCCCAATACGTCTATCTCCAAAATAAAATGGTCGCCTCCTGTTGCGCTTGAAGAATTATTGCTGCCGCCCAAAACGATGTAATTTCCATTAGATACTTGCTTTACTCCGTAAGCAAGTTCTGGTGCGGAGCCACCGTTAAAATGTTTTTGAAATTTTACTTGTGCATTCAGTCCGTAGTAAGCAATCAGTAGCCCCGAAAGGATGAAGGCTTTCAATGTGTTTATGTTGTTGTTGGATTTCATGCCTTTAAGGTTTTTTCGATGTGTAATAAATTAATTTGCTATTGTGCAATGGTCTATAGTTTTATTAAAATACTTTCTTAGGTGAACGATTGCCGGGATGGTCTTCGAGTTCTACTTCGAGCCTGTGGTTAGTATCAAGCTGGTAGCCGGGAAACTTTACATATACTTCATATCCTATTGGTTGTCCTTTGCCCGAAAATTTCTGATACATCGCAGCCTGATTCAGATTGATTGCCTGTTGACGAACCATTTGTCCGCCACTGTTGGCAAATTGCACATGCACCATCTTGACTCCCGATGTGTCGGCAATATTGATAGCTACTACCGTTTCAATTTCTGATTGAGTAGAATCAGCAGTAGTGAAGTTTAGCGTTTGTTGCACACGTGCATCAAAATTTGGAAATGTTGCAGTTGGATTGCCTTGCGCCAACACACAGCATGACAGGCATACTAAAGCCTGCACGATGAATAATCGTAGTATTTTCATAGGATTGGTATTTCGGGGTGAAAGAAAAGTATTGAGAACTAAAGGATAGCTCCTTTGTAAAAAGAATTGTAACGTATTTGAAAATTGAAAAAAAAAGCAATTCGGCTTCGACAAACCGATGATAAAACACAAACGGTGGAAAATTAAATTTCGCGGGGGGGGGATAATTTGGTATGTTATATTTATTAGGCATATCATTGTGTTTTCAGCTAGTCTGAAAATCATTCTGATTTTTCATGCTTTCAATTTCCGAACATAAAAGCAATGAATTATAAATTTAGCCCCTTTGAAATACAAGTTAAAAAAATGTTTTTGAGAAAAAATAATTTTCGTCAAACTTCTTTTGCATTTTAACCCGAAATATGCAATAAGAATACACTTACGTTTCGAGACACTGAAAATT
>CAZFFP010000019.1:6036-48981 GCA_964518215.1 uncultured Chitinophagaceae bacterium | reverse complement strand
CGTGCAATCCTGCTGATACAGGTTTAGTGGTGTTGAACTTGACTAATCAGTTTGGTTGCGATTCGGTGCATACGATTACGACTACATTGCTTCAATCTTCTTTTAATATTGATAATGTTACTATCTGCAAAGGCGAATCATATTTTGCCGGAGGCAATAACCAAAGCGCTTCGGGCATTTACAACGATACATTGATTGCTGCCAATGGTTGCGACAGCGTCATTGCTACCCATCTTCATGTTGTGGAATTTATTGTGGTTGGCTTTTCTGAACTTGATACAGTAAAGCTGGGCAACAGCACCGAACTCGAAGCCTATTCCGATTCCATAATAACTACTTACACATGGACCCCATCGAACGGATTAGATTGTGATGATTGTGCGAATCCTATAGCCACACCCACGGCTTCCACCGATTATACCATTACCGCCATTGACCAATATGGCTGTTCCGACTCCTCGTTGGTTTCAGTGATTGTAGTGAGCGATACTTCTTTTACTCCCGACAGCGACACTATTCCATTGTGCCGCACTGCCTTCTATGTCCCGAATGCATTTTCGCCCAATGGCGATGGAAACAATGAAGTGTTCTATGTATATGGAAAAGGTATTCGTCAAATGCATTTGAAAATATTTAACCGCTGGGGCGAATTGGTGTTTGAATCAGACGACCTCAACAAAGGTTGGGATGGCACTTATAAAGGCGAACTGCAAATTGCGGGTGTTTATGTGTATCATGTGAAAGCGGTGTTCTGCGATGGCTCCACCATCACTCCGCATGAATTTAAAAAAGGCAGTCTTACTTTAATCAGATAAGCAACCGCTCTAAAAACTTTTCTCAAATACCAAAGGCAACATAAGTGTAGCCGGATTTTCTCTCGAAATATCAATATTGAATTTAGAAGGTAAGTCGTATGGCAAATCGAAATGCTCAATATCGGCTCCCGCTATGGATACCCGAATGGAATGTCCTTTCTTGAATTGATATGAAATAGGAATGAAATCGAATGACAACGAAACCATTTCGCCTGCCGTATAAGGCAGTGCATCTTCTTGTTTGTATGAATGATATGGTCCCGGATACACATAATCGCTCTCTATAATTTTGCGATGAATAGGTCGCAACATTCCTTCGGTTACATAAGTTACATTGCCTTCGGGCGATACTTCTTCGATGTAGGCAAACACCGTAGCATCATTGGCATCAGCGCTCCATTGCAAGGTAATTACGGGATGCCCGGTGAGCGTGGCTTGTTCTGTTAAAGGAGTAGAAGTAAAATGCAGCAGTCTTTCCGACAACTCTTTTCTATCGGGATAATCGGTAGGACCATTCATGTATAAAGCAGTTACACTATTATAGCGCGAAGTAATTCCAGAAGTGGAGTAGTAATCAATATTATATTCTAATGTTCCGTGTTCCACTTCATCTTGAGTAGCAACAATGGTGTTGTTTGCCGAAAGAAAGTATGTTACTTCAACAGCTTTTTTCGGGGGCCATTCATTGGTATAGTTCCAAGCTTCAGCGCCAACAGTATAATAGTGGAAAGGAGGCTCTTTATCAATTCCGTTATCTATTCCTTTCAAATAAAAATCTAAAAAGCGCAGCATTTCTTCTTTAATCGGAAAATTGACATTCTTCGATGCGGCATGAGGGCTGGCATTGTTTTGTGGACCGTGGTCCCAGGGACCAATCATTACCCGTTTTGTGTTGGATGTGTTCAGAAATCCTTCGATACACGATTTGGGCAACATGCCATCATACCAACCGCCAATTCTGAAAATAGGAGTGCCCGATGCTTCAATTTTTTTTCTGTGGTAATGAATGCTGAACTCATCGGGAGTGGCTTTCATATCGGGGTGTTCTTCATCGCGAAACGAAACTTCCTTGATGCCTTTGTAAACATTGTAATTGCATTTATGCAGTTCGAGCGCTTCATTCAACATTTTATTTTTCTTATCGCCCTGTACAGGGTTTATTGACTTCACTAAATTTTTTGCTTGTTTTCCGAAAGGCGCAAAATAATTATTGTCTAAAGAGCGCGTGGTGTAGCCCCAAATATCAACAAAGCATCCCTGCCGCACGCCACCGGGAAACATAATATGGTTATACAAATCGAAAATGTTAGAACGCGGAATACAGGCTTTCACATTCGGATGATTATTGATGAGCAGCATTTCGGCTGTAGTGCCCAGATATGAAATGCCCGTTGTGCCCACGTTGCCATTGCTCCACGGCTGCGCAATAATCCAATCTACCATTTCTGCCCCATCTTTAATTTCTTCGGGACTGAACTCCATTTCTCTGATTCCGGTAGAAGCACCAGAGCCGCGAGTGTCAACAATGATACAGGCATAACCATGCGAAGTGAAAAATTTTATTTCATCTTCCGACACTACCGTTAGAATAGGATGCTTAATCAGGTTGAAAGGAAACTTGGCTTTGAGCGACCGAACATAGCGGTTGAGATATAGTATGGTGGGAATTTTTTTACCGGCTTCTAATTTATTCGGAAGGAAAATATCTACTGCCAACTGCGCACTGTCGCGCATGATTACATACTGCGAAATATATTTGAAGCCCTTGTATTCTTCGGTTGAATAGCCCGAATACATGCCGAATGCACTTACTTTTTCCTGGGTATTTTTATTTTTTGTTTTTGAAAAAACTTCAGGCGCGAAAAATAACAGACAAATAATTGTCGCATATAGCAGCAGACGAGGGAATGACATTTTGAAAAACTATTTGGTTGGAGAAATTGTGCCCTCTAAAGACTGAATGCGCCCTAAAAGGTTGCATGTAACAATATTTATTGATTGTTAAAAAATCTTAGGGCTTCCGGATTTCAAATTCTGTTTCGACATTTTCAACCTTTCAGGATGCTCATGATTATCTGAAAATTGAACCCGGATTATTTCTTCAACAACTGTTATGGGATACTCCTAACCTCCATTAAAGTCTATGGCTTTGCTGAATGTAACCACCTGCCCCGCACACCAATAACTTGCAAAAGTCAATAGCGATATGAGGAGGAGGTGTTTCATGGGTTGTGGTATTACGCTTTGCCAAACACCCATTGCAACAGTCGTTGTGCATTGGCTCGGTTGGAGAAATTTTCTGAAAGGTATTGCTCGCGTTTGTTGGCTTCTTCGAGGGTAAATTCGATGTGCTTCATGTCGTTGACCATCTGTTTCATTTCATCGGTATCGGCAGCCACCATACACAGCGGCTCCAATCCGGTTTGCTCCACCATGAGCGGGTTCACAATAACCCAACGCCCGTTGTAGAGCGCGTTGAGCAGTTTCAGCTTAATGCCTGTTGCCTGAAACGTGTATAGCACATTGAGTTGCGCGTTGGCAATGAGTTGGTGCATCTGCTCGTTGTAGGGGCTTTCGATGAGTTCAAATTTTTTGTGTTTTTTCATTTCCTTCTTCAGCATATCGGAAGGCGCGGTGCCGGCAATTTTAAAATCGAAAGGCAGTTCTTCAAAAATTTTCTTGCACAGATAAATGGCTGCCTGATTGTTTTCCTGCACTTTCAAATTGCCGTGATAGAGCGCGTAGCTGCCCGTGCCTTGCAGCGAAACCACTTTTTCGTTGGGATGAAAAGCGGGCAGGTGCTGCACGTTGGTAAACTTCTCGGTGAGATAAGCGGTGTCTTTCAGCGAAATGGCAAAAATTAAATCGGCTTCCGAAAGCACCTCTTCGTAGCCTTTCAGTTTGCGCGATTCGTGATAGAGATAAAACTTAATGAGGTAGTTTTTTTCAGCCTTGCCCAAACTGTTGTAGTAGTCCCACTCTATGTTGTGCATACGCACGGCTTTGGTGCGGTTTTTCAGAGCCGGATGTTTCAGATAAAAACAGGTATGCAAGCCTTCGAACAACACCGGGTAATCGTCTTGCGAAAGCACCGAAAGCAAATCGTCAGACTGGCGCGAACCCACAATATATGGCACGCTGCTGTAGATAGCCTGAAAGAATTTTTTGCGCGGATAATAATGCACCGAGTGGCAGTAGCGGTTAAGTTCTTCGGCTTCTTCTCTTCCGTAGTGAAACGAATGCAGATGCACTTTTACGCCCGCATCGTGCAGGGCTTTTATTTTGTAAAACACATCCATCACGCCACCGTAATCGGGCGGGTAGGGAACATTGAACGAGATGATGTGCAGATGTTTTTCATTCATGACAACGATTTAAAAATGCGCAACAATTTTGCTTCCTCCGCTTGCCGGTGGAATACCAACTTTGCTTTGCGACACTCGTTACGAAGTTTTAAATATAGGGTTTTATCTGAAATGAGTTTTTTTACCGAACGAACGATAACTTCTTCAGAAACTTCATCTAAAAGTATTGCCACTTCATATTGTTGGTTAATGGAATGATATTCGGGAAAATTCATGGTGATTACCGGCACTTCTGCCTGTATATAATCGAAAAATTTATTAGCAAGCGAATAGTAATAGCTTTTGCCTTTGTGCTCCAAAAGATTCAGCCCTAAGTATGCTTGGCGGGTTAATTCGGGTAAATTTTCGGGAGCGACAAATCCCAGAAACTCCACCTTATCCGCCACGCCTTCCTGCACTGCCAATGCTCTCAACGCATCAGACAAATCGCCTTCGCCTGCCAGCTTCAAAGGCATGTCTATCAGTTTCATACTCTTAATGAGGGCTTCCAATCCTCTGCCCTCGTTGAGCGCGCCTTGATACAACAGATATTTTCCTTCGGAATTATTTTCTTCGGAAATGAAATCTGGCAGATTTCTGATGACTTCAAAACGGGTATGATACTTTGCCGTAAATTCTTTCGCTAATGACGCGCTCACCGTATAACAAGCATCGAAACGGGGAATGAAAACGGCAGCCACCCATTCCCAAATTTTTTTCGTAACCGGACGCGCCACCACTTCAGGCACTTCCGAAAAATATTCGTGCGCATCAAGCACCCGCTTTTTATTTTTCAACGCTGAAGCGAAATACACCGGAACAATAGTATCTAAATCAATAGCGCAAAAAATATCGGTTTTGGATAACAGCAGATAAAAAAACAAACGAAAATTATATTCGGCATAAAACAGTTTGCCTTTGTTGAACATACATTTCAATCTCTCCTGTTGAAACCGTTGCTGTTTCAACGATTTTGAATGTTTCAGTTCGCGCCCAATCAACCGCACTTCATAACCAGCATCGCTCAATGCGTTGCAAATGCGGAGCATCCTGCGGTCGTGCACGAGGTCGTTGGTAACGGTGAGGAGGATGTGGGTTCGCGTTGTCATGAATTAAATAATACAAGCTGTTTGGACGGGTAAAAGTAAACAATTGCTTCATCTGTGGGCTTGACACCTCACCCCTTTCCAAATTACAATAAAATTTCAATCACAGAGCGCCCCTCTCCAGTGGAGAGGGGTCGGGGGTGAGGTATATAAACTGTGATTCAGACAATCACAGTCAATCAAACAATCAGATAAATCACAGTTCCAACAACTATCACTCCCCCTCCCACACCAACTCCCCGTTATCGCCACGATACAGTTGCCCGTTGTCCATCAGCCATTTCACTACTTCTATAATTTTTTCTGATGAAAAATCGGTGATGAGCGCTTGCAGTTGCTCTAAAGTTTTCGGCTCGGCAAGGTGTGTTTTCATGCTGTCGAACAGTTTTTCAAATTGCATTTCTGAAAAACCAAACTTGTTCATCTCTAAACAAATATCGCACACACCGCAGCGATAGCTTTCTATTTCGCCAAAATAATTCAGAATAAGACGGCTGCGGCACATCTGACGATTGGCGGCATATTCGAGCATGGAGCGCAGTTGCATTTCGTAAATTTCTTTTCGCTCCTCAATAAAATTTTTCTTCAGCGAAAGATATTTTGAAAACGTGCGCGGCTGTATGAAAGTAATCATGGGCAGGTCGGAAGATTTCAGATAATCCAAAATGCCGCTTTGCATCAGAAACCCAATTTGCTGTTGCACATCGCGCGCGGCTATTTTGAGCATTTTGCCGATGTCGCTCTCTCTTATTTTCACATAATCGTCCATGATGCCGGGCGCTATGCGCAACAACAGTTTGATAAACGTATCGGCTTTTGGATTGACAATTTGAAACTTGTATAAGTCTTCGCGGCTCACCAAAATTTTTACCCGCGATGGCATGTAAACCGATTCGGACACGCTGATGAGGTCGTGCTGTTCCAGCAAACGCAACGCAGTAAACGCCTTGCTCACCGAAAATTTAAAATTGGAACAAAAGGTGGCAATATCGAACTCATAGCTTTCGCCCTGACCGGCTCCTACTGCCAGCCTGAAAAAATTTCCCAACGCATCATACACCTGCAACACTTCTTCATACGAAGGAAAATTCTGCCGGATTTTTTTCTCCACTCCTATCTTATCGGAAGCATTGAACAGCAACACCGCGAAAGAGCGTTTTTCATCGCGTCCGGCACGTCCCGCTTCCTGATAGTAGGCTTCCATGCTTTCGGGCAAATCGGTATGCACTACGGTGCGCACATCGGGTTTATCAATACCCATACCGAAAGCGTTGGTGCTGACGATGATGCGCGTTTTGCCGTTAATCCACGCATCCTGTTTTTGCGAGCGCGTTTCCTGCGGCAAGCCCGCATGATAAAAGTCGGCATTGATTTTATTTTTCTTCAGAAATTCCGCCACTTCCGATGCGTGTTTGCGCGTGCTCACATACACAATGCCTGTGCCGGGCACTTTGCTCAGAATTTCTTTCATTTTCGAAAACTTATCTTCCACCGTGCGTACTACGTAAGAAATATTTTTTCGCTCGAAACTCGCCTGAAATATTTTATGATTGATGAAAGCTAATTTTTCGCAGATATCGTCTTTTACACGCGGAGTGGCGGTAGCGGTGAGCGCCATCACCGGCACATCTTTCAAAATTTTACGGCACTCGGCAATGCGCAAATAAGGCGGACGAAAATCGTAGCCCCACTGCGAAATGCAATGCGCTTCATCCACTGCAAATAACGATACAGGCATTTTTTCGAGACGTGCTTTGAAAATATCGGTCTCTAATCTTTCGGGCGAAACATAGAGAAATTTGATGTCGCCATACACGCAATTGTCTAAGGCAATGTCCACTTCTTTTTTCGACATGCCCGAATAAATTGCGATGGCGCGTATGTCGCGTTTTTGCAAATTTTGCACCTGGTCTTTCATGAGCGCGATGAGTGGCGACACCACAATGGTTAATCCTTCTTTCACCATGCCGGGCACTTGGTAGCAAATGGATTTGCCGCCTCCGGTGGGCAATATGGCAAGCGTATCGTTGCCTTGCAACACCGAGCGGATAATATCTTCCTGCAAAGGTCTGAATGCGGAGTAGCCCCAATATTTTCGAAGCGCTTCGTGCGGGCTTTGCATAGTTTCAGTTTTGAATAATGGTGCCGTCTTTCATCACTAATTTTCGGTCTGCCATACCGGCAAGTTCTTCGTTGTGAGTAACAATAATAAAAGTTTGGTTGAACTCATTGCGCAATTCGAAAAACAATTTATGCAGCGCCTGCGCATTAGCCGAATCGAGATTGCCCGAAGGCTCATCGGCAAGCACCATCAACGGATTATTGATGAGCGCGCGCGCTACCGCCACCCTTTGTTGCTCACCACCCGAAAGCTCCGAAGGCTTGTGATTTTTTCTTTCGGCTAATCCCAAACGATGCAACAATTTCAACGCATGTAGTTCGGCTTCGGAAGTTTTTACTCCTTTTAATAACAGTGGAATACAGACGTTTTCGAGCGCGGTAAATTCAGGAAGCAAATGATGAAACTGAAATACAAAACCTATTTTTTCATTTCTGAAAGCCGACAACTGCCGGTCGTTCATGCGCTCTACGGCAGTGCCATCAATAACTACTGTTCCGCTATCGGGCAAATCTAAAGTGCCGATGATGTGCAGCAAGGTGCTTTTACCCGCACCCGATGAGCCTACAATCGAAATCACTTCTCCGGCACCAACTTCCAAATCAACACCTTTCAGCACTTCGAGGCTGCCGTATGACTTATGAATACCTTTAACTTTGAGCATCAATAAACAGTTATGATGAAGTTTCCGCAATATCGCAGATACCTGAACGGTCAAAGTTATTTTAAAATATCATCGCCCGATACATTTACCGAATTAAAACGAAGCGGAAATTTTTTCGAAGTGCATGAACTGAAAGCTAAAATTCTGCCCGACCGCAACCTGATTGCCGATTTGCTGAACGACTACCATTCATTTGCCGAAGCCATTGATGCCGCTGCATTTGAGCAAGAATGGGAGTATTGCCATGCGCATTTGAAGAAGCTCGATTTTGGCGATTAAATTTTTGCTGAAGAAATTTGAGTCCTATTTCAATACGGATGTGGGACAAATTGCACATTAGGTAGATATGGTTCGACAAGCTCACCATGACACTTATAAAGTTATTGTCACTCTGAGCTTGTCGAAGAGTATTTTACGCAGAATATGTGCAATTTGCCCTACAAACTTTAATACAGAAAAAACATGCTTAATCTGAAATTAGCCACCGACCCCCACTGGGTGAATTTAGCCGAACGAAAGCTGGAAGATATTCTTACAGACCATGCCTACTGCGAACAAAAAGCGGCTTCATCGTGCATTTCCATCATTCAGTTGTATCCTGAAAAAGAATTGTTGGTGGAAAAATTGGCGCCCATTGTTTCGGAAGAGTGGAGCCACTTTCGTTTGGTGTTGAAAGAACTTAAAAAGCGTAATTTGAAATTAGGTATGCAGCGCAAAGACCATTATGTGAATGAAATTCTGAAAATTCAGAAGAAAGGACAAAGTCGCGATGAACAGTTGTTGGAAAAACTTTTAACTGCTGCTTTAATAGAAGCACGAAGTTGTGAGCGTTTTCGATTGTTGAGTATAGAATTAGAAGATAAAGACCTGCGCGAATTCTATCATCATTTCATGGTGTCGGAAGCCGGGCATTATACCTTGTTTATTGATTTGGCGAAACAATATTTCGATGCCGAAAAAGTGCAGCAACGCTTTCAGGAATATGTAGCTGCCGAAACTGAAATTTTAAATAAAATGGAATTGCGTGGCGACCGTATGCATTAATGATACCCCGTTATTTTTTCTTTTTAAACTCTTTATAATTAGTAACCTTTCCTTGTTTGTATTCAATACGTTTCAGCGTGTCGCCTGTTTCGGTGTAAACAATCACTAAGCCTTCTTCCGAGCCACTAATGTAAGTTGCTTCTTCTTTCAGCGCACCGCTTTCATAGTAGTAACGCCAATAACCGCTTTCTTTATCGTCTTTAAATTGTCCTTCCGATTCAAGAGTGCCGTCTTCATAATATTTGTTGAAAGGTCCGTTTTCCATATTGTCAGCATAGGTTACTTCTTCTTTCAGCTTGCCGGTTTCAAAATAAAATTTCCATAGTCCGGTCATTTTATCATTAACATATTGCCCTTCGATCTGAATATTTCCGTCAGGAAAAAATGCCTTATACAAGCCGTTGAATTTTCCATCGCTATGATTTTCAACTATAATGGTTTTGCCTTCATCAGAAAATAAAGTGCGGGTTCCGTGTAGTTTATCATCAACATATTCCGCAGTTTCTTTCAAAACGCCTTCTTCATTATAAACTTTCAGGGTTCCGTGCAGCAAATCGTTTTTGTAGGCACGCTCTTCTTTCACGGTTCCATCGGGATAAAAAGCGATATAGGCTCCTTCGCGCATACCCGGCTCTTTGCCTTTAACATAAAATTCTTCTTTTTTGAAAGTCTTATTTTCGTCATAGTAAGTAGTAACCAATCGCGGTTGCTCTTTACAACCGACAAAGAATAAAACAAGCAGTAATACAGGAATCAGATTTTTCATATTCACAGGGGTTTCGGTTTTTTCAAAAAGAATAAACTTTACTTTTGCCCAAAAATTACTCAAAACGAATGGAATCTTTAAAAAATATTATTGAACAAGCGTGGAACGAACGTAATTTATTGCAGCAAAGCGAAACACAAAATGTTATTCGTGAGGTAATTGAACTGTTAGATAAAGGAAAACTTCGGGTAGCGGAACCGCTTGCCGATGGCTGGCAGGTGAATGAATGGGTGAAAAAAGCAGTAATACTTTATTTTCCGATTCAGCAAATGGAAACACTCACTGCCGGACCTTTGGAGTTTCATGATAAAATGAAACTGAAAACCAATTACAAAGAATTGGGTGTGCGCGTGGTGCCTCATGCAGTGGCGCGATATGGTGCGTATCTTTCTAAAGGAGTTATTATGATGCCATCGTATGTCAATATAGGTGCTTATGTGGATGAAGGAACTATGGTTGATACGTGGGCAACCGTGGGTTCGTGCGCTCAAATTGGCAAGCATGTGCACTTGAGTGGCGGTGTAGGCATAGGCGGTGTTTTGGAGCCGGTGCAAGCCGCTCCGGTAATTATAGAAGACAATAGCTTTATCGGTTCGCGCTGTATTGTGGTAGAAGGAGTGAGAGTGAGTAAAGAAGCCGTGTTGGGTGCTAATGTGGTGCTTACTGCTTCGACAAAAATTATAGATGTGAGCGGAAGTGAACCGAAAGAATACAAAAGTTTTGTGCCCGAGCGCTCGGTGGTGATTCCCGGCAGCTACACCAAGAAATTTGCTGCCGGAGAATATCAGGTTCCGTGTGCTTTAATTATTGGTCAGCGGAAACCCTCTACCGATTTGAAAACCTCGCTCAATGACGCTTTGCGAGAGTATCAGGTGGCTGTGTGATTTTTTGCGATGTTCGATACGATTTTCGACTAATCGATATTCGAAAAATGGTAGTTGAAAATATTAGGGTAAGTTAAAAGTCCCCCTTGTGGGTGGATATGCGGGAGAGCGATAGGGGGCAGGGGGATGAATAGTAAGTTCGAAAGTTATAAGGTTAAACGTTCGGAGGCATTGCCAATTACCAACTATAAATTTGATTTTTGAACTTTGAATTTTGAAAAAATGAAACTACTCTTATTAGGTTCAGGCGGACGCGAACATGCTTTTGCATGGAAACTTTCTCGAAGCCCGTTGTGTGAAAAATTGTTCATCGCACCCGGCAATCCCGGCACGGCATCGTGCGGGACTAATATAGATTTGAACCCGAACGATTTCGAAAAAGTGAAAGCATTTGTGCTCGAACAAAATATTGAAATGGTAGTGGTAGGTCCTGAAGAACCTTTAGTATTGGGGATTTACGACTTTTTTACAGCCGATGCTCAATTAAAAAATATTCCTGTTATAGGTCCGTCAAAAGCAGGAGCACAATTAGAGGGTAGCAAAGCATTTTCTAAAAAATTCATGCAGCGCCACAACATTCCAACGGCACGTTACGGTGAGTTTAATCGTGAAAATTTTTCTGAAGGAGAAAAATTTATTGATGCCATGAACGAACCCATTGTGCTGAAAGCCGATGGATTAGCTGCCGGAAAAGGCGTGATTATTTCGCCCACTAAAGCCGAAGCGAAAGCCGTGTTGAAAGAAATGATTTTAGACGAAATGTTTGGCGCTTCGAGCGCAACAGTGGTCATTGAAGAATTTCTGAAAGGCATTGAATTTTCGGTGTTTGCGCTCACCGATGGGAAAGATTATCTCATACTTCCCATAGCTAAAGATTATAAGCGCATAGGCGAAGGCGATACCGGATTAAACACGGGGGGGATGGGCGCAGTAACACCGCTGCCATTTGTGGATGAGTCGTTGATGAAAAAAGTAGAAGCTCAAATCATTAAGCCAACAGTTGCCGGATTGAAAGAAGAGGGCATTGTGTATAAAGGTTTCATTTATTTCGGTTTGATAAAAGTGGGCGATGAGCCTTTTGTGATTGAATACAACTGCCGCATGGGCGACCCCGAAACCGAAGTGGTGCTGCCCATGTTAGATAATGATTTGGTAAAACTTTTTGTTGCCGTTGCCGAAGGAAAACTGGAACACAAAGCCATCAGAATAAAACCGGGCGCGTGTTGCACGGTGGTGTTGGTGTCGGGAGGGTATCCGGGCAATTACGAAAAAGGAAAAATAATCATCAACAACAACACCGTGAGCGAAAGCATAGTGTTTCATGCAGGCACAGCCATGAAAGACGAACAGCTAGTTACCAACGGAGGCAGAGTGATGGCGATAACTTCTTTTGGCGAAAACCTGAAAGATGCACTTTCGCGCTCGCTCGATATTGCTTCGAATATTTCTTTTGAAGGAAAAAACTTCAGGAATGATATAGGATTTGATGTTGTGTAACATTCTCTGATAGAACAAACCGGAAGCCTGCATGAAAAAAATTTCAATCGAAATAGAAAACCTTCAGGGCTTCAAAGAAAAAGTTTTGCATTGGCTCAACCATTACGATACGTTTTGCTTTTTCGATAATAATGAATACACTCACAACAAATATTCGCGCTACGAATTATTAGTGGCTGCCGGTTGCCGAAAGGTTTTTCAACCCGAACCAAATGCTGTTTTCGATTCGCTTGAAAAATTTCTTAAAAACAATAAAGACTACACTTTCGGATACTTTGGTTATGATTTAAAAAATCAAATTGAAAAGCTGCATTCTGAAAATACCGACAGACTGAAATTTCCCGAAGTATTTTTCTTTCAGCCCGAACACATCATCAGCATTAAACCCGAAAGCGGTATGGCTGAAATATTTTCGTGGAAGAATAATCCTGAAAATATTTTTCAAAACATCAATCATTGCAACGGAGATTTTTCAACTAAAAAAAATGTCGCGGTTCAAATTCAAAAAAGGTTTGCAAAAGAAACATATCTCAATTGCGTTGAAAAAATAAAACAGCACATAGCCAACGGTGATTTTTATGAAATGAATTTGTGCATGGAATTTTTTGCCGAAGATGCAGACATTGAACCGCAGAGAATTTTTGAAAAATTAAATGCCCTGAATCGCTCGCCTTTTTCGGCTTTTTTCAGAAATAAAGAACAGTACCTGATGTGTTCCAGCCCCGAGCGTTTTTTAATGAAGCAGGGAGATAAATTACTGTCTCAACCCATTAAAGGAACGATCGCGCGCGACAAAAATTCATCGAAAGACGAATGGAAAAAACAACAGTTGAAAACCGATTCGAAGGAGCTTGCAGAAAATGTGATGATAGTGGATTTGGTGCGCAACGACCTTGCTAAAAGTTGTGTTGCCGGAAGCGTAAAAGCGGAAGAACTGTTTGGCATTTACACATTCCCGCAAGTGCATCAAATGATTTCGACTGTGAGTGGTTCGTTGCGTAAAAATGTTGCTACGGTTGAAGCCATTAAAAATGCTTTTCCTATGGGTTCTATGACGGGCGCACCGAAAGTTATCGTAATGGAGCATATTGAAAAATATGAACCAAGTAAACGCGGCTTGTATTCGGGCGCTATCGGATATTTTACTCCCGAACTCGATTTTGATTTTAATGTGGTGATTCGCAGCATTCTGTATAATGCCAAAGAAAAATATCTTTCGTTTCAAACAGGCAGCGCCATCACTTATGATTCTGTTGCTGAAAAAGAATATGAAGAATGCTTGCTGAAAGCACAGGCGATGCAGCAGGCTCTGGGTTGATAGCTTTTAGCCGGAAGCCTTGAGTTGTCGAGAACATTCACTCTAAGAATAAAAATGTTAATGGTTTTCCTTTTACCTTTGAGCCGAAAAATTTCTATTTATGGAATCCTTGTATGCACCCACATTGCTGATTCATTCAGCGCTCAGATATGCTTTAATTATTTTGGCTAGCGTTGCCATTTACAAAGCATGGACGGGCTGGCTAAGCAACAAGCCATATACTGCTGCCGACAATAAAATCAGCGTGTTTCTGATTGCTACAGTTCATTTACAATTAGTCATCGGATTGCTGATGTATTTTTTCATGAGTCCCTATGTGAAACAAGGGCTTTCAAACATGAAAGAAGCCATGAGCCAATCGCTCATCAGATACTGGACTGTGGAACATATTTTCGTGATGATAATCGTAGTTGTATTGTTTCAGTTAGGCAGAACCTTATCGAAAAAAGCATCGGCAGACAAGAGCAAACATCAGCGGGCAGCCATTTTTTATACCATAGCATTTTTACTTGCGTTTATCATGTCTCCGTGGCCCTTTTATAATGGCTTAGCATATTTCGGGGAGTTTGCCAGAAGCAGTTACCTCACTTTGTTTTGATAAATTTTGAGCGCAATATTCCATTTAAAATCAGGCAGCCTATTACCTATACAATTTGGCATCAAAACAAATAGCCTCCAAGTAAATTTCCGATTCATTTATTGCCTGCCAACACTTATCATTCAGACATTAAAGTGTTGTTTCTTTTAGAGGAATTTAAAGCATACTTTTTGGTTGATTTTCTTACATCGTTTATTCATTTGAATATTCAAATGAATAATCCGGGTTAAATGTTGCCTATGATTAATGTTGAAATAAACATAGCCCACGGTTTAAACCATGGGCTATGTTTAAATCTATCTTGAAGCCGTGAACATTTATACTCATCAACACCCATAAACAAACAACCCCGACTGTGCGTCATCAGTCGGGGTTGTTTTGTTTAGAACAGTAATCATTTTACCTCCCTATCACTAATTTCTTCCGCTCAATTCCTGTTTCGGTTCTTATTAATAACATATACATGCCCTGGCGCAAACTATTAATGTTTACCGAAAAGCCAGATGCTTTTTCATTGTTGAAATGTTGCAGCACCATTTGGTTAGCCGTATTGTAAATTTCGATGCTTTCGATATTGCTGCTGCCGCTGATACTAATATTATCGCTGGCAGGGTTAGGAAATACTTCAAATTTGGTGGTGCTCAAACCGCAGTTTACCGATATAATATTGAATGTTTCGCTGGTTCCGTCAAAATCGAACTGCACTAATTGATAGTAAGCAATTTGGTGGTTTATTTCCATATCGGTAAAATCATAATTTATAGTAGCGCTGGAGTTGCCGTATGAGAATACAGTTCCTATGTTTTTAAAACTTTTTCCGTCATACGATTTCATGATTTCAAAGCGGTCGCTGTTGATTTCGGCTCCTGTTGCCCATCTGAGCGTAACATTATTCTTATTACAGGTTCCGCTGAAGCCTAACAAGTGCACAGGTAACGAAGTGCTGTTGTTGTTGCCGCCACCCCACCATGAAAATCCGGTGATGCCTTCAACTGTAGTGGTTTTGCTGCTGTGCGTGTAGGTTTGAATAGGCAATGGAGCGTCCCATTCATCATCGTTATTATTGTAACGTTGCATAAATATTCCGTTTGTACTGGTGTCCTGCACGCCATGTTTAGGAGCTTCCGAACCTGTATAACGGAACTTTACATTCACATTATAGGTGCCTGAAGGCTGGTCGCTATACAAGTGCCAGAATCTTTGAATGCGGTGTTGAGGGGCGTTTACTTTTTTTACGGCATCAGGTCCTTTGGGTAAGGTTTCAGTAGTGTCCTCCATATCGGCATAGTAAGTGGCTACACCTGCCAAACCGATATTTCCCGAGTTCAAAGTCATACGCACCGGAATGTAAGCACCTGTATCATTTCCTAAAGGAAACAGATATTCGATTCCGGTAGTACTACCAATATTGCGATACACGGCACCGGCTCCCGTTTGGCTTTCGCTGAGTATGTATCCTTCTTCTCTTACAATGGCATTCACCGAAGTGTTGTTGATGGTGAGCGTTTTTTCATTCAAGTCAATGGCGCCATCGCCCAAATCAATAGTTCCGTTGCTGCCGGTGATAATATCTGAAAGCAATCTTACCTTGGTATTACTTCCTTCGACAATAATATTATTGAACTGCTCTGTTCCTGTTTCGTTGAAAATGGTTTGTGTACCATTTCCGTTAAAGCGAACAGTTCCACCATTGGCAACAAATGAACCTCTGTTCACCCAGTTGCCGGTAACAGTCAATATTCTGTTATCGCTTTCCTCCATAATCAAAGTAGCATCTTCTTCTATGGTAATGTTTCTGCAAACAGAATTGTCGGCTAAAGAAGTTACTACATACGGCAAGTTATGAATACACGATTGTGTTTTCTTAATCACTACATCGTTGGAAGTTGTTGGGGGTGCATCTACCAAATCGAAAGCTGAGCCGTTCCAACGAATCCAGTTGCCCGCTTCGTTCCAGGTAGAATCGCCCGAATTTCCCAACCACAAATAATCATCGGCTTCCAGACCACTAAGGTCTTCGGGATATTTTACAGGAACTACCGCATCATTCATCAATATAACATTGCAAGATGTTTGTGGCAATCTTAAAGCATGAACTTTAAAGGTTTCGGTTTGAGTTAAGCGAACGGTTGCCAACACAATATCATCGCCATCGCCCAAGCGCGAAGAGCCTCTGTTGTTAGAAACTGCTTCATCTTTCAATGTATAAATTACTCCCGATTGCGAATTGAGCAACATGATTTGTGCCGATGAGTTCAGGCAAGTGGAATCCATTAAAATATCTAAATCAAGACTATTCAAAGGATTGCTGCAACTCACCATGATGCTCGATGAGTGTGTGCTTTCGCTTTGTCCGCTTCCGGTAGCAGTAGCTGTTAAAGCTCCACCGGCATACAGGTCGTTGTATGCCGCACTCAACCCGCTGAGCGTCCATGCGCCACTTGTTACGGTGGTTTCGCCCAAAAGTATTCCATCAATGTAAACTTTGATTACAGTTCCGTTTGCCATGCCTGAAGTGCCACTTACAGCAGTGCCACCTTCGGTATAAGTTCCGGTAACAACAGGTGCTGTGCTTGTTCCCAAAACTGTAATTGTATTCGAATCGCCACTCACATTTTTATCTGCGGCATGAGCTGTAGCTCTGATGGTTTGCCCGGTGGTGAGCGCGGTAAGTCCGGTTTTTTCCCAGTTTCCGAAAGCATTTACGGTAGTGCTATCTATCAATGTTCCGTTTCTGTAAATATAAATTTTGGTTCCGGCTGCTTCTGTTGAAGTTCCTGAAACAGATGTGGCTCCGGTAATTATTGGGCTGTTTACTACCGGTGCTGTGGTTGTAGCAGAAGTGGTAACGGTTCTTGAAGCCACAGCCGAAATACAAGCTGCTCCTGAAATAGCATACACCTGAACTTGCTGATTTAAAGTAAATATTTGCGAACCGAAACTCCAGTTCCCACCGGTAGCAGTTGTTGAGGCTTCAAAAAATCCGTTTTTGAACAATAATACTGTTGCCCCCGAAGTGGCAGTACCGCTGATGGAGGTAGTAGATGTGAGTATAGGATTGGTAGAAATTACAGGAGTGGTTGTGGTACCTGTTGTATTAATACATGCAGTTAGAGTTTTGCTGGATTCGCAACTGCCCGTTATCTGAGCACTTATAAAATATGTTCCATCGGGCACACAGTTGGTGCCACCTCCACCGCAGTTAGAAGCGTGTCCGCTGCAATTGAATATCCAGAAATTACTGGCATTGGTTGTTACGGTTTGATAAAGTGTATTGGGGTTGTTGGGACCATAAATTCTTATGGTAGTTCCTTCAGGGGCACCAGTGGGACCATTACCCGAGAAACCTCTTCTGCCACTACAGCCCAAGGTTGGAATTTGTGTGCAACTCGTAACTGCAGTAACAAATACCTTATTGGATACAGGTGAAACTGATTTGTTGGTTGCTTCTGCTGTGGCATGTATGGAATCGTTTACTGCCAGTCCGCTTACACCGGTCAAGGTCCAGCTATTACCAGTTACTGTTACAGTTCCAATCAAAGAGTTGTTTATGTAAACTCTTATGTTGGTTCCATTGGCTTCGCTTGAAGTGCCGCTGATACTTGTAGCGTTGGTCATCAAAGAGCCATTCACTATTGGAGCTAAGGTTTGAGCAGTTGGAAATCCATCGGGAGCATCATTGAACGAAACTGATGGATGCATATTGATATAATCTGTCCAGGCTTTTTCAATATTGTTTCCGTAGGCTGAATTATCAAAACCTGCCATATCGGAAATACCTCCTCGCAATGCCGAAAGAGTATTAATCACCGTATTCGGAATCATTCTGATGGGCGTAGCCGAGTTGAACGAAGGAAAATAACTTTGAATGGTTGCCAATGGCATATAAAAATCATAGAAGTAATCGTTGGTGCTGCAATTTTCAGAATGCGCAATGGAAATCTGTGCATAATCGCTGTAAGACAATGTGGTTAAAAGGCTTGGAGTAGCCGTTCCGTCAGTGTCATAAAGGCGCACCCCGAAATTGGTGGTGAGAATAATTTCCATTTCAAAACCGGGGTTTCCGCCTACGTAGTTAGGGTCGGCATCGGGTCCGGTATCACCAAATTTTTCATCGGTATCTATCAACACGCTGTAACCTTTCGAATTGGGAGCGTAACCACCTAAGCGAAAACGGAAAACCAGATTGGTATCGGCTCCGTCATTATGCAGATAAAAATATGCCGAACTGTAAACACTTGGTGCATCTACAAAATCGGTAAACCCGCAATTAGGTCCTGTGCGCACATCGCTCGTAGGCTCTGCTTGCGGTAATACCATTCGGGTAAAAGGCAGTTCGCTTTCGGCTTCGTCATTATTTTTAAAGCCTTCATCGGTAAGCGATACATAACCGTCATTGTTGGGGTCTAATACCGTTCGTCCTGTAGTAGAAGCCGGTTTAATTATTAAACCTTTGGTTTGCGCCTGAATTTCATTTCCCCCGAAATTGAAAATCAGCATTAATGCAAAACAAAAAATTAATACCCCTTTCATTGAATAGTGTTTCATTTTTTATAGTTTGAGTATAGTTTCCTTTTGTACGCCTGGTAATATTATATGGCCATTTATTTTTGATGAATAGTTCTTTTTTATCGGTGAAAAGCCGTTTTTTCATGTTTTACTGAAACCTGTTACTGTAAAAAATCTACCTTTCGAGGGTTTTATACGTGTTTTTTACGATTGGGTTATGGTTTTTTGAAAAAAAAAATATGGAGAAGCATTTTTCTTAGCGAGAAGATTACAATAGTCCGGTGAAGTTTTTAGACCAAATTCAATTATTGGTATTTGAAACTAAAATTGATAATCAATAATAGTGTCATCGAAAATGAATTTATTAAACTCGGGTTTTGAGCTAAGTTGAAAACAATTATCATTTTGAATTTAGAGGCTGTTTTCAATCGGAAAATCAAACATAAAGAGATAAGCATTGATTGAGGCAGACGGTTTAAAAATAGCCCACGGTTTAAACCGTGGGCTATTTTTAAACCGTGAGCTATTGGGCTATATCAACCGAATAACAACAAGCAATCAACCTGTATGGGTAAGGGTATAGGTCTGTTTCAGTAAAGAATTTTATGTCCTGAAAAATTAACGGACTATTGTGAAATATAATTGAATACAAACTGAAAATTCATGATGCCTTTGTTGATTTATTCGTTTTTCTATTTAGGGTTTTGGTAATCAACAATTGTTTCTTCGAATAATCAATTACAGCACCGATTTGCAGCAAAATATCAGAGCCGAGAATTCCGTGAATACGGGGTCTGTTTACTTTTTTATAAGTATTGTTTACATGACTTAGATCTACAGCGGCAAATAGATGGTCCTTTATTTCGTGTGTTCCGATAACCATCTCCTTTATAGTAATGAGCGAAGTTTCGTGTACTACACTATGTAAGCCGGAAGTTTCCCTTTGAATAGTTTTAACCCTCTTTTTACCAAACTTTTTCAAAGCAAAGCTCTTGTCTAAAACTGTCCTTGATGCTCCGGTATCTAAAAGGAATCTGCATTTAATTTCTTGAATATAAATAGTTATAAAAACATGATAGCTCTCAGCATCTAATTCAGAAATAGTAAGCTTAACCGGTTTCATTTTTTCTTAAACTCATTATAATTTTATTCTTTTATCGAAGAAAACAACCACTCTCTCTATGAGCCATCCAAATAAAGCCCAAAGCGGAAAATAATCGAGGCGAATATAGCCCAATACATGCCATCCTGAAGTATATTCCCATGGGCATTGTCCGGTAAGCATATCGAGCAGCCATCCAGTAATAAATTCCACAATTAAAATACCTGTGGCATAAATCATCATTCTAAGTATCAGATGAAACTTCAAAAAATATTTGATTAGTATAGGGAAGAATATTCCCGCTAATCCGTAAATTGGAAACATCCAGATATATGATTTGCCTTGAAGTTTCCAATTGACATTTCCCGACTGAAACATCTCAATCAAATCGGTTATTGCAGTAAAAAATATTTCGGTTGTTATACCCAGACAACCAAATACAGCAAAAAGAATAAGATGGCGTTTCATCTATAGTTAATTTGAATCAAAAATCACTTTACTCTTTCAAAAACTTTCCCGAAGCAATCGTTTCGCCATTGTTGGTAATTCGGTAGAGGTATTGCCCTTGTGCCAGTTCATTCACATCTACAGAAAACGAAGTTTCTTTCAATTTGGATACACTTAATACTTCGCTTCCCATAAGATTGTATATTTTGAATGAAGCATGATTAAGAGGCTTGTCATGATTCCATTCAACATGAATTTTATTTGCCGATGGGTTAGGAAAGAGTTTTACAAAAGATAAATTTTCAATTTCATCAACCGAAACTAAGCAAGGGTCTATTACGCCTGATGGAGTTGGAGTTTTATAGAAGAAAATATACGACACAAACATTTCATCGGTAGTTTTTAAACCAAATCCAACAGTATCGGGTGTATTGTTATTAAATACTGCTTCGTGAATCAAACCTTTGCTCATATCTACCGAGAGTGGCGGGTCGAAATAGCGCAAAGGCGGATGTTCCCAATCGTAAAAGCCCTGATTGAAAGTGTGGTCAGTATTATATTTTCCGATATAAACATGGCAATCTTTATCTCCATTATCGGTGCGGGTATAAATATTATAATCTTTTCCTAACTGGTGTGTATGCGCCTGTATGCTCCAGATATTCCAATAATGTGTAGAATCCTGATGCCATTGATTAATTGAAAGTGTAGTATCGGTTCCGGTAGGAAGAATCACTAAGCTGAAAACATCCCAACCACCTTGATATTGTGCATGACCATCATACCGAACCGGATAAGAAGTCATTTCGATGGTGTTGGGCTGGCGCGGACGGGTATATACATTCATATAAATCTCAGCCATAATAATTGAGTCGCTGTAATTGAGAACATGATAACTAATGTTTAAAACACTACTGCTGTCCCAAAAAAGTGCGGTTCCTTGCGGCAATTCCACTTCTAAAGAGTTGGGCCATTGTGCCACCACATCGGCAGTAAAGAACAAGTCAGCCGCATCAACAATAGAGTTTACTTGTTTTAAACCCGGTGCAACTAAAGTATCATTACCCGAATGATATTTGAATACTGCCATGTGATGCGATTCTTTGTTCATGGCTACATTCATTTTATGTACTTCGGCATCGTAGGTGTTAAACAAAGGAAATTTTCCATCAAATTCTATTTCCACATTGGGCATCAAAAAAATCGGACCATAGTATATCTGATAACCTTCGCTGGGGTCGGGAATCGGAAGCGATGGGTCGCGTGCTTCTGCAAAGCCATTATAATAAGCCGTAATAACTGTTTCATCGGCATAAGGATAAATGGTATCGCCTGCACCAAAAATGATCCATTGGCGCACCATTTCTCTTTCTATTTCAGAAATTGGGGCGCCTCCCTGAGGCATCGGGTCGCCCTCGCCCGACTGTAAACTGATGTGGCTATCCAAACCATGATTGATTTTCTGAAACAGAAAACTTTTGCGTGCATCGCCCGGATACACTCGTAGCAATCCTCTCGAAGCCGCAGTTGTATTGTCGGGAGTAACGCCCACCAAATTATTCATGACATCCTGCTTACTTACATCAAATTGTAGGTTTCCGGTAGGGTTGCCTGAATTATGGCAATAACCGGCACAATTGGTTTGAAGTATCTGATAAACTCTGTCGAAAGTAGTTTGTGAATAAGCAAACGTTACAGAAAAAACTGTGGCAAGTGTTAAAAGATTTTTTTTCATGTGCTGAAAATCTAAATGTTTGTGGCTTTAATGAGCAGCTAAATTTAGCTACTTTTGACTAACAATTAAACTAACCGGACATGAAATTCCTGATAACCTCTTGCATTGCTGCTGCAATAATTTTTGCGTTTAATTTTTCTTCAATGGCTCAAAACATTCCTAATGCCGGATTTGAAACATGGACGTCCACCGGATTTCCTGCTTATCAGGTTCCGACCGGTTGGGGTAATTTGAATGGCTCTACATGGCTGGGAGGTATAGGTGTGCTTACCTGCGAAAGAGCCAGTGGCGCTGATGCTCGCACCGGAAGTGCTGCCATCAAACTTACTTCTAAAAGTGTTGTTGGCTTGGGTGATGCACCCGGCATTACCGTAACAGGAACTATCAACACTTCTACTCAGGCATTGGAAGGCGGCTTTGTTTACAATCAGCGTCCCAATACTTTGGAAGGTTGGTATAAATATACTCCTGCAACGGGCGATTTTTTTACGGTTGAAGTTTTAATATGGAGGTGGGATTCTCAAACCAACCAGAGAGAAATCATTGCCGAAGGTGCATACACTCAAAGTACGGCTACTTCAACATTCTCAAGATTTTTGATGCCCCTCACGTATTCAAGTTCGGCTACACCCGATTCGGCAAGAATATTCATGATCTCTACCGATTCTGATAATATTAAATTGGGCAGTTCATTGATAGTTGACGATTTGCAGTTTTTATTCTGCACTGGTTTCAATGTGTCGGTAGATGTTACTAATGCTACTACTGCCGGTGGCAATGACGGCACTGCTTCAGCAAACATTACCGGAGGTGCTGCACCATTCAGTTATGAATGGAGCACAAATGCTACTTCAGAAGACATTTCAGGTTTATCATCAGGCTCCTATTGTGTTACCGTTACAGATAATAATGCCTGCGCGGTTACAGCTTGTGGAGCAGTAAACGACCCTTCATGTGCAGGATTTTCTGTTACATTAGATGCTACTCACGAATCTGTTCCGGGCGCAAATGATGGAGCAATCAACTCCACCGTATTAAATGGCACTGCACCTTTTACTTTTTTATGGAACAATCTTGATGATGCCGAAGACCTAACTAATTTGTCTTCGGGAAATTATTGCCTTACAGTAACCGATGATGTTGGGTGCATTGCTGTTGCTTGCGCCACCGTAAACCCGGGCATTGCAACAAATATTGAGCATATCATTTCTGAAAAGAAAATCAGAGTATTCCCCAATCCGGCTATTGATAATTTAACCATTGAAATTCCCAATGCCGAACTACATGAGTTTTATATAGCTGATATTCATGGAAAAATTCTTTACAGCACTGAATTTTCTGAAAAGCTGAATACTTTTTCAACCGAAAATCTTCCATCAGGCATCTATTTCTACTCAATAAGAAATGTTTCAAAAGGAAAAATATACTTCGGTAAAGTATTGAAAAACTAATAACTCAGTTAGTTGACTATAATTGTACACTTTAAATTGAAAAAAGTGGATAAACAGTTATTCAAAAACAAACAACTCAAAAGAAAAATCATAATTTTGAATTCAACTTTAAACAACTAAAAAACCAACCATTATGAAAAAAATTACCCTACTTTTCGCATTTGGGTTTGCAGGCTTAGTAGCCAGCGCACAATGCGTCATTGACCAAAACAATCAAGAAGTTATTGCTCCTGCTGCAGAAGACCTTCCATGCGCAGAAAGAGGCGAGGCTTATTCTGAAGTATTACAGATTTCGATTCCGGCAAGTGTTTCTACACAATTTGGAAATGCAGATATTGACTCTCTTGTTATTACAGGGCTTTCCGGTCTTCCCACCGGCATTACTTGGGATATTAATCCTACAAACGGAGTAATTCCCGGAGGAACAAATGCCTGTGGACTTTTGAGTGGCACTACCAACGATCCAGCTCAACGTTATCCTATCACTATCAATGGTTCTGCTTATGTAAAAGTTAGTGGATTTCCGACAACCTTAGCTTTAGACCAATCTCCTGCCAGCGATTTGTTCAATTTATACATCGATGTTATCGAAGCAGGTTCAGGTTGCAGAACTACTGTTTCTATTTTTGAAAAAAGCAATGGTCTTTCAATTTCAATGTATCCAAACCCCAACAATGGTGTGTTCACCCTTTCTGTAAAATCTGACAAAGCCGGTGATATTGAACTTGCTGCTTTCGATGTTACAGGAAGAAAAGTTTTTACAGAAAAATCTGTTGTTTCAGGAAACTTCAACACTACAGTTAACTTGAGTCATTTACCTAAAGGCATTTATGCTGTTCAGGTAAGAAGCGCTGAAGGAGTGATTTCTAAAAATGTAATGGTTCACTAAGCCAACTTTCTTTTTATAAAAAAACGGCAGCACTATTGGGTGTTGCCGTTTTTTTTTGTAAAAAATCAGTATTTACAATTCACTCGAAAAATACAATTTCAATGCTTCGAGCAACAGATTTTGCCTTCTGATATATTGTTGAAGATTTTCAGGCTCTGAATGCTTGCCGTTCTTAAGAATTCTGTGCAAAAGCATTTTGTAGGTATAGTGATAATATTTTTGAGGATTGTATAATTCGAGCGAATGAAATTTTCGTTCTATGAGTAAATTGAGTTTGTTTTGATGCTGAGGCATCTCTCTCAGTGTAAAAATTCGCTCCTGATATTCACTGAAAATATTTTCATCAAAACTTTCAGAAAGGCGATTGCCCAACCCAATAGTTTCTGAAACATACATTACAAAATCTTTATTTCGCTTACTCATTCGGCAAAACGGCTTTAATGCTGCAAATTTGCCAATTAATGTTTACAGTGCGCAAGTTATTGGTAATATCCTTTCTGCTTCTTTCTGCCATAAAAATGCTTTCGGCTCAGGAAAGCAAATGGCAAAAACTAACCGAGAAAAAATTTCGCTTTGTGGTATTGCCTATAGTTTCATACGCACCCGAAACGAGTTGGGGATTTGGAGTTACCAGCCAATATATATTGAGGCTGAAAAAAGATACCATATCGAACCCATCTATTATGGGAATCAGCTTTCTATACACGCTCAACAATCAGTTTATACTAAATCCCAACTGGGATTTTTTCCTGAAACAAAACAAATTGCGCATTTCGGGAGCATTTGTTTTTCAGCGTTATCCCGATTATTTTTTCGGTATTGGCAATAATACTTCTTCTGAAGACCGGGAACGCTTTTCGGCAGATTACATCATGGCAAAAAACCGCATTCTGCGAAAAGTGGGCAAAGGATTTTTTATTGGCACTCAATATCGGTTCGAGAGAGTATCCCGCATGCAAGTTGAAAGCAACAGCATTTTTATTCGCGACAGCATTTTAGGTTTTGAAGGCTATCAGGCTTCCGGCTCGGGCATTTCTTTGGTATATGACACGCGCGATAATATTCTTTACCCGTTTAAAGGATTTTATATCACCCTTTCTCATCATAGTTATTCCCGCTGGATGCGCTCCGATTATCCGTTTACCAATTTGAATTTTGATGCCCGCTACTATTGGAATGTAAAACGCAGCCATATACTGGCGTGGAATTATTTCATGTCGTTCAATATTGGTGAAGCACCTTTCAGAATGTTGCCGATGCTGGGCGGACCCAACCTGATGCGCGGTTATTTTATGGGGCGCTACCGCGAAAGGTTTATGATTGCAGGTCAGGCAGAATATCGTTTTCCTATTTGGTGGCGGTTTATGGGAGCAGCATTTGTCGGGGCAGGCGATGTGTTTTACAATGCTAAAGATTTCACTAGGCAAAAACTCAAAGTTTCCGGAGGTCTTGGGCTAAGACTTACTTTAGATGCCAAAGAGCGGTTCAATCTCAGGTTCGATGCCGCTTTCGGAAGAATCAACGCGAGAGGTTTTTACCTGAGCCTGACCGAAGCATTTTAATTGTTTGTGAATATGACGAATTTGTTTTTCAAAAAGCATATTAAGTCCTACTTTTATACACGCCATTTATTTTTCTATCTAAAATTCAATTCCTTATGAAATCATTTGCCCCTCTCCTGCTTGCTTTAATTTTCATTTTTTCGTTTTCTGAAAAAATTTATGCCGGTGGTGTCTCATGTAATTTTACTGTTACACACACGTCCACCGATGCTTCTTGTTTCAACAGTGCTGACGGAAGTATTACGCTTACCTTAACCGGAGGAGCTCCATTTCAAACTTCAACCAAGGGCTTGCTGATTTCTGAATTTTTAGCAGACCCCATAGGCACCGATTCGCCTTTTGAGTTTGTAGAGCTGATTGCCACCAAAAACATAGATTTTTCGGTAACACCCTACACCGTAATTTTTGTCAACAACGGAACAGCTACCGCCAATGGTTGGGTGCAGGGTGGCGCTACTACTTATGCTTTTCAAATCAGCACCGGCACGGTGAGTCTTGGCGACATTGTATATGTAGGCGGAAGTTCCATGCAACCCACTACCAATATTTTAAGAGCTATTGACACAGGCACTTCCGGTGGCGATGGAGGCATTGGAAATGGTAATGCCGGAGGCGTATTGGGCAATGGCGGCAACAATGCCGATGCCGTTGGAGTGTTTGATTTACCGGTGGCTTCACTCACCTCCTCTACTGTTCCAATTGATGCTATTTTCTTCGGAACTGCTATCGGCAATGCAGTGGTATCGGGCGGAACCGAAGGCTATCAGCTTCCCGAAAACGACCACTACTCAGGCGGCAAATTACAGTCGAACAGTTTTTTAATAGGCAATCCTTTAGTTGACCTGATGCACAAAGCCACAGGCGTGTATAATGTAACTACCAATACATTTTCTACCCCCAGAACTTGGGTGAACAATGCCACTTTTACCGAAGGCGAAACCGATGTGTTGTTGGAAGGTTTGTATGCTTTTGCATGGAGCAATGGTGCTACGACACAAAACCTTATAGGAATAGTGTCAGGCAACTGGTGTGTAACAGTTACAGATGCCTCACCTTGCTCAGAAATAATTTGTATCAATATAGACCAACCCGATGCACTATCCATCAACTTCACTTTCGATGACCCTACCTGCTATGGTTTGTCAAATGGTTCCATTACCGCTGATGCAGTGGGCGGCACTGCGCCTTATGTGTATGTATGGAGCAATAATTCTACCGCTCAAAGTCTAAGCAGTTTGCCGGCAGGCTGCTATTTTGTTACGGTAAGCGATGCCAACGGCTGTGAAGAATCAGATTTTTTCTGTTTGCTCGAACCTGATGAAATTTTGCTCACATTTACAAAAACCGATGTAAGCTGTTTTGGTTTAAGCAATGGCGAAGCTGCTGTTTCTGCCACCGGTGGCACAAGTGTGTTTAATTATGAATGGAATACCGGTGATTTGGTTTCGAATATTGATGACCTCACTGCCGATACTTATACTGCAACCGTTACCGATGACAGCGGATGCGAGCAAAGCGGAAGCATTACCGTAGAGCAGCCTCAGACACTCGTCATTACTGCCGACATAACCCATGTAAATTGCAATGGTGTGGATGATGGCGCACTGACACTTAACGTTGCAGGAGGAACTTCGCCTTTTCAATACGAATGGGCAGACGACAGCAATATCACCGATGATTTCAGAGAAGATTTGGAAGAAGGCGATTATGATGTAACCGTAACTGATAACAATGGCTGTACTGCCACTACCATTATCATAGTGGAAAAAGATATTCCTCAAACACTTTCGTTTGTGGTAACCGATGCCTCTTCATCTACCGCTTCCGATGGTGCTATTGACCTTACCGTTATCGGCTCTGCCCCTGCAATTGAATATGCGTGGAACACAGGGCATAACACTCAGAATATTTCATTGCTTCCACCCGGTACTTATTGCGTTACCGTTACAGATACCAGAAACTGTGCAGTAAGCGGTTGTGCCGAAGTAGATTTTTCTGTAGGCAATGAAAATGTTTCGCTTGATTTTTTTGCCAACACATTTACCTCAAAAAATAATTTCACGGCAATAGTGAAGCACGAAACAGTGGCGCATTTATCAGTTGAGGTTTACAGCATTACCGGACAATTGATGATGAGTGAAAATGCCCCCAATGCACATGAAATTTCATTGACTGAAAACACTTCCAATTGGAGCAGCGGAATTTATCTGGTTCGTTTCCGGGCAAACGATAAGAATTTGGTGAAGAAGGTAGAAGTGTATTGATGCAGGTAAAGAAATTCAGCTTTTACCGGAATTATCGTGTTAAAAAGCATATTTTTGAAGATTAAAATCTATATATTATGCTTTCGAAGAAAATGGAAAACGAACTGAACAAACAAATGAAACATGAGGCTAGAGCTTCTTTTCTCTATCTTTCTATGGCATCTTGGTGTGAGCAAAAAAGATTGAAAGGAGCGGCAGATTTTTATTATGCTCATGCTGAAGAAGAGCGTTTGCACATGATGAAAATATTTAAATACATCAACGAAATGGGCGGCCATGCAGTTTCGCCAGAAATTAAAGAGCTGCAAAAAGATTTTAAAAACATTATTGATGTTGTTCAACTTTCGCTTGAAAGTGAAAAACAAGTAACTACTGCTGTGCATAAACTCACAGAATTAGCCCGTGAAGAAAAAGATTACGGCACTTATAATTTCCTCCAGTTCTATGTAGATGAACAACGGGAAGAAGAAGTGTTATTTAATGATGTTTTAGACCGCATCCAACTGATTGGTTTAGAAGGACAAGGCTTATATTATATTGATAAGGAAATGGAAGCTTTTGCGCAGCAAAAAGTAAAAGCTGAGAAAAAAGCAGGTGGGCTTTAAGTGTCCTTTATAATTAAAGAAGTTTTCTTTTTTCGATTGAGTGCCTACATCTTAACTTTAAAAACAACTACACAATTATAATCTTACAGGCGCACAAATGCGCCTTTCAATTTGTAATTCAGACATTCGAGAATAATTCCATTGGTGTTGGCGGTGATGGCTTTGTTGATGGAATCATTTTTTTCGTAG
Organism: uncultured Chitinophagaceae bacterium; assembly: GCA_964518215.1. Classification (GTDB taxonomy): domain Bacteria; phylum Bacteroidota; class Bacteroidia; order Chitinophagales; family CAIOSU01; genus CAYSGX01. The sequence continues at coordinate 20,073 of CAZFFP010000019.1, read as the reverse complement.
CGTCCGGCATACCAACCGTTTTCTTCATCATACAAATCTTTTACGGAATCGAATAGTTTTTTGGAATAGGGCGTATCGAACAACACATACCAACCGAAAGCGGCTTTGGTGCTCAATTGTTTCAAATCGGGCACGGGGTCGCCACTTTCAGAAACACAATTCCATTTTTCAGTATTGGCATAAACGGCATTGTAAATAAAATAAGGCTCTTGGTCCACATGGTCTTCGCTGACTGCCGTGAGAATGCCTGTGTTTTCAAATCGTTTTTGCTGCACCCTAAATACCCGCCAAGCCAATTCTCGCGAATTGACATCGAATCCATATTCAATACCATCGAGAATATAAGGCTCAGACAAAACATAATTATATGCCGGATAGTATTTTACTTCGCGCGTATCCACGCCAATATCAATTCCATAAATTCTTACAAACTTCAGAAAGTCGGTATAAAGCAACGCTTCATGCACATCGTAGCCCATCATCATCAAGCCTTTCGCTGCATATTCTTCATAACCTAATTTTCCTTCCTGCACCAATTTCACACTATGGTCTTTGGTGCTGAACATGATACCATGCATGGTTCCGTCAATAATCATATCGTCAATTTTCCAGCGGGTAATCACCGACTTCAACTGCTCGGTGAACTGCGGATAATGAATGATAATCCGGTTAACGCACGAAAAAAATCTGCCTATGTCCATAGCGCTCCAGCCCACACCTTTTTCAACAGGCGCGTTGCCATAGTTGGTCATTTGAAGGGTTTGTGTGTTATATACTTTGTTGGGCAAACGGTTGTCATACAATTTCATGGTTGACATGGAACTCAGAATACGACCCATGCGCTCCTGAAACTTTGTGCTGTCAATTATCTGCAACTCGTAAGCCGAGCATATTGCATGAAGATAACTTGCTACATCCCACAATGTTGTTGAAGGATAATATTGCACACTGTTTACAAAACCTGTCGAATCATTGTAATTGTTTTCAAAAAACTGCCAGGCTATTTCGGCATATTTTTTTTCTTCGGCAGAAAGTTTTTCACCTGTTTTGCGAAGCGGATAATTATCAGCACGTTCAATGATTATTTCTTTGCTGAAAATATCTTTATAAAAACCAAAATCAGACGGGCGTAATTTTTCTATATACAGCACCAGATAAATGCCGCACAACAATGCTGCAATGAAGAATATCGGCTTCAGCAGAAAACGTAAATTCCATTTGTTGTTCATAACATCATGTTTTACTAGGGTTATTCATCATCCGATCCTTTCCAGAATGCAGCAATAATAATAATGCTCAGGTTATAAAAATTATAAACCGACCACAAGGCATTAGCGGCAAAACCCGAATAACTAGGATGCGTACCATTCCACATCAACCAAATATTGTATCCCATTCCTATTAAAGTTATTACAATAATACCGATATGAGGAATAACATAAGGCAGCGACTGTGCTACCTTTCCGGTTTTACGAGTTACATGAAATTTCACTTTTTCGCCTCTTGCCACTGCCATCATTGATTTCAACATCAGCCAAAAACTCGACACATAATACTGGTCGGCACGATTGGTCGGGATGCCCCAGGTGCCCAACATCATGGTGAGCACATTGAGTATTTGAAATGGCACAAAAATTTTAAAGAAATCGAAATTGAAAGTGCTGATAGGCGGTGTGAGAGTGAAGAAAAAAATGGCGGGACTCAGCATGAACACTAACAGCCAAAACGGTGCAAAGTAAGAATATATGGTTTGAAAATAACAAATACGTTGTTGCCACGACAAGCCTTTCATAAAAAGAGGATTATCGTTGAAAGCTATATCTAAAGAGCCTGACGCATAGCGCGTGCGCTGTTTCACCCATCCGTCTAAATCCTGAGGCGACAACATTTTGCATTCCACCTGCGGGTGCTGATACGATTGCCAATCGTGTTTATCTGCATGAATATAGAGCGAGGTATAAATATCTTCAGAAGCATGATACACAAACGGGCGCACTTCTGTTTCACTTTTGATTTGCTGCAACACATCGGTTTTGAAAGGAATTGCTTCGGGCGATAGTTTTTGTTTCTTCAGATATGCATTGAATTTATTTTTCACTTCCTGCACATAATTGTCTAACGCTTTTCCTATGATGGCTTTTCTGCGATGAATGGAGCCTGCACCGCAACAAAAAGCTGCATTGTATAAATTTCTTCTTCGCTGAATTACGTCATAAAAAATTTGAGGGTCGTTGCCGAAAACATCCTCTCCTATTTTAACACGTCCAATGGTTTTATCTATGATGTTCGGTTTGGCAGGTTCTTTAATATTGAAAACCCATCGCAAAAATGTAGTAATGCGCACCGGTTCGGTTAAGTCATAAAACCATTGGGGCGATTGCACCCACGCTAATTTTTTATTTCGAAAATATCCGGTGGTGTTTTCCAAGAGCTTTGGAAACGCGCGGGTGTCTGCATCCAATATCACAAACAAATCGCCATCGGCTTGTTCAATGGCATTTTTCAGATTTCCTGCTTTATATCCGAAATTGTTTTCGCGGGTTAAATAATTAACTCCTTCCTCTTCGGTAATTTGCTTCATCAACGCTCTGTTGCCATCATCCAACACGTAAATTTTTATGTCAACATCGCTGAACGGATAAGCCATTGCTTTGGCATCGCGAATACTGTAGCGCACCAATTCTTCATCTTCATTATAAGTGGCAATAAATACATCAATTTTGAGCGGGCGGTCTTCGCCATGATTTGTTTCCTGAATTTCAGAAAGGAATCTGACAGGACTTTTTAGTTTATGGTCATTATTTCCCCAGTAATTGAAAATAATCAGCACCGTGCTGAAATAAGCAAATGTTTCTGCCAACACCAAAGGCACCGAAAACCACGCGGCTTGCCAGTTCATCGAATTGGTCCAGCGCCAGTAGAGATAAAATGCGCCTAAAGAAATGAGCAGTAAAGCGCAAAAACGAAAGGCATACCGAACAAGAAAAGGGAAACTGCTTGCCCGATACGGTAAACGGTTTTCGTATTGATTAAAATAGAATTGTTTCATACTTATCCAATCAATCGTTCAATAGGTGCGAAAAGTAGGGCAAATCTGATTCAATGTCAATATCGAAAACAGAATATGACATTTATATGAATATTGACCGCTACTCCACCTTCACCATCTTCACACTTTTCACATAGCGTTCAGAACTCAATCGTAATAAGTAACTACCCGGAGCAATATTTTCTTTCAGTTGTAAAGTGAGTTTCGTTGATGCACGAATAGTTTCTATGGAAATTTTTCTGCCCGATAAATCAAACAGTTCGGCTTCAAACTGTTCATTGCCGAGTTGTTCTATTTCAACTACAATATGGTTGCTGAACGGATTCGGATACACTTTCAATACAATGGTTTCTTTTTCATCAATACCCGGACAAGCCGTAACTACAATACTTGCCGAATCGCTGCTGATACAACCTTTCGTGTCGGAGTAGGAATAGTAAATAATATGCTCGCCCAACCCTGCTTCATTCGGATTAAAGTATTCGCCAGAAACTGCCGTTCCGCTGAACATACCTCCCGATGGGAATGCTTCTAAGAAAATGGTATTTCGTGTATCACAGATAAACTGACTCAATCCGATAATATTTGCCGGAAACTGAACCGTATTCACTTTTACTGCTATAGTCCTTTCGTTTTCGCAGCCGTTCGCATCTATCGCTTTCACGGTATAAACCGAGTTGGTTTCAGGCGCCACAACAATGCTTTGCATCGTATCCGTTGCATTCCAGATAATGGTGGCAGCACCTGATGCTTCGAGCGTAGTGCTTTCGCCACTGCAAATTTCAGTATCGCCACTCACACTTATTTGAGGCAATGAGTTTGCGATAATGGTTACATTATCGGTTGCCGAGCAATTATTGCTATCCGTTCCGATAACCACATAAGTAGTGGTTTGCAAAGGTGTAACAGTTATCGCCTGAAGCGTTGCTCCGTTGCTCCACAAATATTGCGAAGCGCCAGTTGCAAAAATGATGGCTGAATCGCCCATGCAAATAGAAACATCTGCCAATGCTTCCACCACAGGTAAAGGATTCACGGTAATACTCACATCATCATATTCCATGCAGCCGTTACTGTCAATCACCAGCACATTCAGGCTAAGCGATGTCTGCGGAATGAATGAAATTACATCCACGCTGTCGCCATTGCTCCAGAAATATTTCACACCACCCGAAGCGGCAAGTGTAACGGTTTCGCCTACACAAATGGTTTGGTCGGCACCCGCATTTGCCACCGGAAGCGGATGCACAAATACTGTAGCGCTGTCGGAAGCAGTGCATTGGAAAATATTGGTAACAGATAAATAATAAGTTGTGGTAACCAATGGAGCAACCGTAATCGAAGCCGTAGTTTCACCGGTGCTCCAAACAAAATCACCCGCGCCCGTGCCTTCCAATATTCTGGTATCGCCTTCGCAAGTAACATAGCTTGGTCCTGCATCAACAGCAGGTGAAGGATTCACAATTACCGATACAATGTCGGAAGCGGTGCATCCGTTGGCAATGCTCACCGTTACAGTGTAAGAAGTGGTAACAACAGGCGCTACCGAAATAGCAGCCACAGAATCTCCGGTGCTCCATAAATAAGTGTCGCCACCCGAAGCCTGCAATTGCGTTTGCACGCCCGCACAAATAACTGCTCCACTACCGGCATTTGCCGTTGGCACAGGAAGTATGCTGATGTTTATTGTATCGCTACTGATGCAACCAAACGCATCTACACCTATTACATACAAGGAAGTGTCTTGTGTTACAGTAATGGTATTCAGCGAATCCATCGAGCCATTACTCCAACTGTAAAGTATTCCGCCAACAGATTTTAATGTAAGTGTAGTGTTCAGGCAAACGCTGGTATCGTTTCCTGCGGAAATCATCGGTCTTGGGCGAACAAATACAGTTACTGAATCTACAGCCGAACAAGTATTTTCTGTAACAGTAACAAAATAAGTAGTAGTCGCTGTCGGAATCACAGCATTCAGTGCATCGTTAGTTCCGTTGCTCCATTGGTAAGTCGTTCCTCCGGTGGCAAACAATATTGCCGCATCGCCTTCGCAAATTTCCTGATTGGCTCCGGCATCAATGGTGAAGTTGTCGGGCACTCCGCAACCGCACAAACCGGGTGCAGTTTTCAACGGGTCAAACGGGCAACCATCATTGCAATCCAACACGCCATCGCCATCGGTGTCCACATCAGGATTTCCGCAGCCGCATAAGCCGGGCGCTACTTTATCGGGGTCAAAAGGACAACCGTCATTGCAATCTAAAATTCCATCGCCATCAGAATCAATATCTGGATTTCCGCAGCCACATAATCCGGGCGCAGCTTTGTTGGGGTCGTTGGGGCAGCCGTCAATACAATCGGCTATGCCATCGCCATCGGTGTCTGTATCGGGCACTCCGCAACCACACGCACCGGGCACCGTTTTATTCGGGTCGAACGGACACAAGTCGGCACAATCGGGCGTGCCATCGCCATCGGTGTCCACATCAGGGAAGTTACAACCGCAAATACCCGGAGCCGTTTTCAAGGGGTCGAATGGACATTGGTCGTTACAATCGGGCGTGCCGTCCCCATCGCTATCAATATCGGGCGTGCCGCAACCACAAATGCCCGTAGCAATTTTATTGGGGTCGTTGGGGCATCCATCGAAACAATCGGGCGTGCCGTCATTATCACTATCATTATTATTTAAGGAAAACGAAACAGTATCGCGCGAAATACAACCATCGGCATTGAATGCTTCAGCAACTATAGTAACAGGAGTTGAGAAAGTAAAGGAATAAGTAAAACTATTGGCAAGCAGCATTGCTCCATTCAGTTGCTTCCAATTCACCGAATCGGCATTGGTAATTTCAAAAAATTCCACACTTCCCACACAAGCCTCTCTGTCGGCTCCCAAGCCGATATTGAATGGCGCGGGCTGACGAATGGTTATTGAAGCTTGCGTTTCGCAATTGTTGCTTTGGTCGGTTACCAATACAGTATAATTTCCTGCGGAAAGATTATTGGCGCTACTGCCTGAACTTATATTGGGTGTCCAATCGAAAGTGAAAGGACCGGTGCCGTTTTGCAACTGAATATTAATAGCTCCATCGTTGAAGCCGAAGCAGCTTACATGAGTTGTGTCCAAATTACTGATAGCGAACGAACCTTGCGAAGGCAATACGCTCACCATAGTAATTTCGGTGCAACCATACACATTGTCGGTTACGGTTACAAAATAATTTCCGGAGAAAATATTGGTGATGGTAGCCGTTGTGCCACCATTCGACCACAGATAACTGTAGCTGCCGCTGCCGCCACCGCCTATCACGGCAACGCTCGCGCTGCCATCATTTCCGCAGACAGTATTCACCGAAGTGGTATTCAAAATCAAATCGCCAAATGGGCACAAATCCACGCAATCGGCAATACCATCGCCATCGCTGTCGGTATCGGGTGTTCCACAGCCACACTGACCGGGAGCGGTTTTATTCGGGTCTAAAGGACAATCATCAAAGCAATCGGGCGTGCCGTCACCATCGGTATCGGTATCCACTATTCCGCAGCCGCATAAGCCGGGAGCAATTTTATTCGGGTCGTTGGGGCAGCCATCTGCGCAATCGGGTGTGCCATCGCCATCAGTATCGGTTTCGGGAATTCCACAGCCACAGAATCCGGGAGTGGTTTTATTCGGGTCGAAAGGACAGCCATCAAAACAATCGGGCATTCCATCGCCATCGGTATCGGTATCGGGCACTCCACAACCGCAAATACCGGGAGCCGTTTTCAGCGGGTCGAAAGGACAGCCATCAAAACAATCGGGGAAGCCATCGCCATCACTATCAATATCAGGACTTCCGCAGCCACAAATGCCGGGAGTAATTTTATTCGGGTCGAACGGACACTGGTCGTTACAATCGGGCGTGCCATCGCCATCGCTGTCAATATCTGAAACACCGCAACCGCAAATACCCGGTTCGGTTTTATTCGGGTCGTTGGGGCAACCATCTAAACAATTCGGCACACCATCGCCATCGCTGTCGGTATCGGGCACTCCGCAACCGCAAATGCCGGGAGCAATTTTATTGGGGTCGAACGGACATTGGTCGTTGCAATTGGGAGTGCCGTCTCCATCGCTGTCAATATCAGAAACTCCGCAGCCGCAAACTCCGGGAGCAATTTTGTTGGGGTCGAACGGACAACCGTCTATACAATCGGGCGTTCCGTCTCCATCGGAATCAACAGTGGTAATGACAATATTCACTGTATCGTAAGCCGTGCATCCATCGGCATTGAAGGCTTCCACCACCAAAGCAAAACCTACCGAAGTAGTGAAAGTATAGTTGAGCGAATTGGAACTCAACAAGGTTCCGCTGCCATGATACCAGTTGGCATTCACAGCATTGCTTACACTCACCGTAGCGGGCGTATTGGGGCATACAATTCTATCGGCACCCAAGGAAACAGTATAACGTGTCGGCTGTCCGATAAACGCAGTGGCAAAACCGGTGCAATTGGTTGTCTGGTCGGTAACGGTAATATCATAATTACCCGCACTTAAGCCGGTAATGGTGGTTGTAGTTTGATTATTCGACCAAAGGAAATTGAAAGGTCCTATTCCTCCGGAAATAAATACTGTTGCACTGCCATCATTTCCTCCGAAACAAGTGGTGCTATCGGCATCGAATCCCACTACAAAAAGTGAACCCGGGAATGGAGTAACAATGGCTTGGGCAGAATCGCTGCACAGTGTAATATTGTCTAAAACCGTTACTCTGAAGTTGCCGGGATACAAACCTGAAATGGCTGAGGTGGTTGCACCGGTACTCCATATATAAGAGAAGTTGCCACTGCCACCTCCGGTAAGTGTTACCGAAGCTGTGCCATCGCCTCCGCAAACAGATTCGGTAGTTGAGGTATTCAGAATAATATCTCCAAACGGACAAGGATCAATGCAATCGGGAATACCATCGCCATCAGTATCGGTATCGGCTACGCCACAACCACAAACACCGGGTGCAATTTTATTCGGGTCGTTGGGGCAACCATCATTACAATCGGGCGTGCCATCGCCATCGGTATCGGTATCGGCTATTTCGCAGCCACATGCTCCGGGAACTATTTTATTCGGGTCGTTGGGGCAATCATCATTACAATCGGCTACGCCATCGTTGTCGCTGTCGGTATCGGGATTTCCGCAGCCACACTGACCGGGAGCTACTTTGTTCGGATCGAGCGGACAGCCATCATTACAATCGGGCGTACCGTCTCCATCGCTATCCATATCTGTATTTCCGCAGCCGCAAATACCGGGAGCAATTTTATTCGGGTCGCTGGGGCAGCCGTCTATACAATCGGGTGTGCCATCGCCATCGGTGTCGGTATCAGCCACTCCACAACCACAAGCACCGGGAGTAATTTTATTGGGGTCGTTAGGGCAACCGTCCAAACAATCGGCTACACCATCACCATCGGTATCAATATCTGAGACTCCACAACCGCAAATGCCGGGAACAATTTTGTTAGGGTCGTTGGGACAGCCGTCATTACAATCGGGTGTGCCATCACCATCGGTATCGGTATCGGGGCGTCCGCATCCGCAAATGCCCGGGGCAATTTTATTAGGGTCATTGGGGCATAAGTCATTACAATCAGGCGTGCCGTCTCCGTCTCTATCAATATCGGAAACTCCGCAACCACAAATGCCTGGAGCAATTTTGTTCGGGTCGTTGGGGCAGCCATCTACACAATCGGGCGTGCCATCACCATCGGTATCGGTATCGGGATTTCCGCAGCCGCAAATGCCCGGAGCAATTTTGTTCTGGTCGAACGGACAACCATCGTTACAGTTTAACACGCCATCGCCATCGCTGTCAATATCGGGAATACCACAACCACATACGCCCGGCTCAATTTTGCCGGGGTCGTTCGGACAGCCATCAATACAGTTGGGTACGCCATCGCCATCGCTATCGGCATCAGGCGTTCCGCAACCACATATGCCCGGAAATATTTTATTCGGGTCTAAAGGACATTGATCTAAACAATCAGGTATGCCGTCTCCATCGGTATCGGTATCGGGAGTTCCGCAGCCACAAATACCCGGAGCAATTTTGTTCGGGTCTAAAGGACAGCCATCAATACAATTCGGAACACCATCGCCATCGAAATCTGCATCAGAATTTCCGCAGCCGCATACGCCCGGAGCAATTTTATTTGGGTCATCCGGGCATCCATCCTGACAGTTGGGCACCCCATCGCCATCGCGGTCGCCTGTGTCTAAGGTGAGTTGCACGGTATCGCGCAGCACCGTTAAATCGGGCTGAGTAATGATTACCGAAATGGAAACCGTATTATTGAAAGTGAAATTGTAAGTATTGCTGTTTGCCTGAACTAAAGAGCCGCCTGTGATATACCAATCCACATCATCATCTACATTGCCTGCTGAAAGTGTAACCTGATTACCCGGACAAAGAATCTTACCGGGAACCACCGTAATCAGGTTTCCGGCAGATAATTTTCCGAAGAAAAAAAACAAGAAAAAAATTACCTGAACAACAGGCAGTTTGGCGGTGGTGAGGGTAAGCTTACCCATAGGTTTAGTTTTATTCTAACAAAGAAAAATCTAATGTTCCATTTTGACATTAAAACCGCCCGGAAGATATAAACAGCGTAGCTTTTAGTGTTTTTATATTGCTACACAAGGGCACACATAGAAATCGGTTGACACTAATGGAATTGTGTGAGCATACGAACAGGTAAAGAAAAAGTTACGCTAATAAAAACAGAAGTTCTTGAAAACAAAACCGAAGGCGTAGGGCAAAATGCTATGTTTAAACAAAATATTGAAAGCCACAATGTTGAGCAAGATAAAAGTTAAATAGCACGGTTTTTATATAGCCTACGGTTTAAACAGTGGGCTATATAAAAACCGTGGGCTATAAAAAACTATGTAAAAAAACCTTGCGTAATAGTTGCTGAGGGTATATCAAAAATGCAAGTTATCATACACTTAAAACCGAGCGAGAAAAGAATCAATCAAATTTTTATTAAGCTACCGAATGCCGGCAACCCTTTACCAGCCTGTTGTTTTTGTAGAGAGAGAAAATTACCAGACAAGCTCCGATGAGCGTAAGGGAAATACCGGCTATAGATTCGTGCATGATGTGCCCGGTAATAATAAATACGAAACCTGCAAGCGTAAGCAAAACGGTCGCAATATTTCTATGCACATTAAAATAAGACCTTAAAGTAGCGCTGAAAGCAAACAAAAAACTACCACCCATGAGTGAAAATTCCATGAGGGGATGATGCAACATTTTAACACCAATCAAAGGCATGGAAACTGCCGCCAAAGGCATGAGCAAACAATGAACTGCGCAAAGTCCCGAAAGCCACATGCCCCATTTTCCGTGTTTGATTGTTTGCATTGAAAATAAAAAATTAAAGTATAAGGCAAAGGTAGTTTAAAAAACCATAAATGCAACATTGTTGCGATTAATTTATGAACTAAATATTCCCGAAAGCGATATTTATATCTTTGTCCGGTTTCAACTAAAAATATTTTTTGAAATAACAGTAATGAAGATATTACTCAAGAAAAACTTATGGGTTTTGTTTGTGTCTGCATCGCTCATTATTGCGGCAGTCTTTTTATACTCCCGTTATCGCATAGCTCCTGCAATAAAAATGGAGCAAATTCTTCTGAATGATTTTTCCGGTAATGAATTTACACTCGCCTCTAAAAATCAATCGGGAATGGTGGTGGTATTTTATGCAACCTGGTGTGGCTCTTGCAAAAAAGATTTTCCTTTACTCGAAAAATTACATCAAGAACTATCTGCGCAAAACATAAGTTTCATTGCTATTTCGGATGAACCCATTGAAAAAACCGAAAAATATTGTTCCGCAGTATTAAAAGCGTTTGATTGCTACAGGCTTACCACGAACTTTCGCGAAATCGGCATTCATAAAATTCCGACAGTTTATGTAATCAATAAAAATGGTGAAGTAGTATTTGATAAAGCGGGCAATTATAATTGGGGTAATAGCGAAATAACAGAAAAAATAAAAAAACTATTGGAATAAGTTTTAGCCTTTATTGGCTAATTGCCCACAGGCTGCATCAATATCTTTGCCCCGACTTTTACGCACTTTGGCAATGATACCATGGGTTTCAAGATGTTTTTTAAAGGCATCTCTCGATTCGGCTTTTGATTTTTTGAGTTCCACGCCTTCTACTTTATTATATTCTATGATATTCACTTTTGCATTCACGCGATTACACAATGCTTCTAACTCTTTAGCATCATCTACCGTATCATTAAATCCATCGAAAAGTATGTATTCAAAAGTTATTTCTCCTTTGGTTTTTTCATCGAAATAATTCAATGCCTCTACCAATGCCTCCAGATTATTGGTTTCGTTAATCGGCATAATGGTATTTCGCTTCGCATCGTTGGCGGCATGAAGCGAAAGCGCTAAATTGAACTTCACTCCATCATCGGCAAGTTTGTAAATCATTTTGGCGACTCCGGCAGTTGATACCGTGATACGTTTGGACGCTATATTCAATCCTTCGGGAGAAGTGATTTTTTCTATGCCTGCCAATACATTGGAATAGTTGAGCAACGGCTCGCCCATGCCCATAAATACAATATTGCTGAGTGGAATGCTATAATGCTCAAGCGATTTTTGATTGAGTAAAGCCACTTGGTCATAAATTTCGGCAATATCGAGATTGCGCTTTCTGTCCATAAACCCTGTGGCGCAAAACTTACAGGTGAGGCTACAGCCTACCTGAGACGACACGCAGGCTGTCATACGGTTGTATGATGGAATTAAAACGCCTTCAATTAATTCTCCGTCAAATAGTTTGAAGCGCACTTTGATTGTTCCGTCTTCACTTTCCTGCATCATATCTTCGGCAACATTCTTAAACTCAAAATGCTCGTCTAATTTTTTTCTGAGTTCTTTCGAAAGGTTGGTCATGTCTTCGAATGAAGTAGCGCTTTTTTTCCACAACCATTCATATACCTGCTTAGCACGAAATGTTTTTTCGCCCCAATTTTGAAAAACCTGAAGCAGGTCTTCCTTTGAAAGTTTTCTGATATCTTTTTTGCCGGTGGTGGTATTCACGCTGCAAAGGTAGCGTTGTTTTCAGCAAAAGAATTTAATTGAGGCTATGCCTTTTTCGCTTGGTGAATGATCAGGTATGAAAAATTATTTCTGATTTCAGTTTCATCATTTTCTAAAATATTGTTCCAATAATCTTCGCTTACAAGAATTAAATCATAGCGTTGCAAAAAAGATTCTTCCAATTTTCTATGTTCGAGAATCATTACGGGGCTTTCATGATTGTTCTTAAAATTCTGAATGATTTCATCATACCCATCCGGCTTTTGATTGTGAAGGTTGGCATTGATAACCGTAAGCGCGGCTTTCGCATTGCCTGCAAGCATCAGTCCAAAGTCAAAAATATGCGGCTCATTCACCGGATCGGCTATTAATAACAAGCTTTCGAGTTTGGTAAAGTTTTTATCGCTCAACACTGCTACATCGCAAACTGCTTCTTCCAAAATATTTTTGATTTTTCCACCCAATACTTTTTCGTTAAACAAGGGTTTGGCTCCGCCTACCAATAACAATTGATAATTGGTTTCGCGCAGCGCTTTTGAAATTTCTTTCTCTACCGAACCCGATGATAAATAATGAGTATTGATTGGAATATTCAAATCGGCTGCTTTCGATTTTATTGGCGCAAAACTTTCGCGCTCATACACCAGAGCATCTCCCGGTGTAACATCCGACTGAGGCGTAATGTGTAACGCGGTAATATTTCTTTCGGAATAATTTTTTCCGGTGATAAACTGAGCCAACAACATTAATGTTTTTCCCATTTTAGGCGGACCGAAAGAAAGCAGCATATTATATGCTCCCGATACAGCCGTAATTTTTCCGTCAGTTTCTTTCCTGAATACTTTTTCAATGAAATTCAACAACGGGCCGGTCATGAATGTGGTGAACAAAGCCATCAACACGAGCATGGTAAAAAGTTCTATGGTTAACATGCCCAAATCGTAAGCGATGTTCAACACCACCAGTTCCATCAAACCTTTGGCATTCATAAGCGCACCAAGCGATAAAGAATTTTTCCAACTCATACCCAGATAGCGCGATATCAACGAAACTGCTCCCATTTTTCCTACCATTGCCACAGTTATAATGATGGCGCAAACAATCCACAATTGAGGCGTGTTAAGCGAACCTATTTCTGTTCTGAGACCGGTAGTAACAAAAAACAATGGCAACAACAACACCATCGCAACATCTTCAATTTTTTCGGTAAACACCCTTTTGAATTGTATGTGCTGCGGCATGATGGCACCGGCTAAAAACGCACCAAACAGGGCATGAATGCCAATCATTTCGCTTATAAAAGCAGACGACAACAACACCAGAAATACTAATGCCACCACTCCTTTGTTCAGACTTTCTTTGGTATCGAATTTATTGCCGATTCGAGCCATAAAAGGGCGCAAAAGCATAATCATAAAAGCGATATATACAATGCCTAACACAACAGTTATTAATGCTTTTGAGGCATCGCCCGATTTTACAATAGCAATGACCAAAGCAAGAATACTCCATGCCGTAATATCGTCAACCGCGGCACAGGCAATTGCCATAGTGCCGACAAATGTTTTGGTCATGTTGCGCTCCTGAATGATGCGCGCCAAAACCGGAAATGCCGTAATGCTGATGGCTATACCCATAAATAAGGCAAAAGGAACAAAGTTTGCCTGAGCCGGTGCGTATCCCTTATAAAGAAAATAAGCCAGCAATGCTCCGAGAAAAAATTGTATGGTAATGGCTGTATGGCTTACCACAACTGCATCCTGAGCACGGTTACTGAGAATATTAATATCTACTTCCATGCCTATAATGAACATGAAAAACACCAAGCCTATCATGCTGAGTATGCTCAAATATTGAAGCGAATGTTC
>CAZFFP010000019.1:3823-5936 GCA_964518215.1 uncultured Chitinophagaceae bacterium | reverse complement strand
CACATGCCCCCAATGCACGCCTTTTTTAATTCGGTATAGCTGCATTTCGCTGATACCAAATTGTTTGGCAATAATTTTAAGGCGGGTTTTGCGCTTAGGGTCGTTAAGAATTTTTTTAATCATGCGAACTTTAGTTTCGTTGAGCGTATAGCTATCGTAGTTGACATACTTCAGCTTTTCGGTTTTGTATTTTTTTACGGCAGGGCTGTTTTGCTGATGATTCGACACTGTTTCTTGATTTGCCCATTGCAAATTTTCGACCTTGTTGTTTTTTTTATTGTGGTCTTTATGTATTACAAAAGTTTGGTCAGCGGCAGGTATAGGAAGAAAATATTCCGCCACTAAACGATGCACCAGCCATGTATGGTCTTTGCCAAATGGTTTTACGGATATGGATAAATAACCTCCGTGACTTCTGTTTTTCAGCACCATACCATCTTCTTCTAATGTATTGAAAAAGCTTGCTACTCTGCCGTAATTGGATACGGCATAACGTTTTTTTAATGCACCCTTTTCAATTTTAACCTCACGCCATTCTTCCCCGATGAATGACTTAAACAGAACCTTCATTTCTTGCCCCCTTTTATTATTTTATTTATGTATTAATATAATTGTTAATGTTTCATGCACATACTGTGAATTGAGAATTGTTTTAGAATTTTCAAAATAGGCGGCTGAAAAGTTGAGCATAATAACCGCCAACAAATCAGTTTGAAAATACAGATGACCAATCTTCGCAGGAATTCAAACCACACAATATTGTTGCAAAGTTACATACTGAATGAGTTTGCATTTACAATGAAACCAAGTCGTTTAAACATTTTTAATGTTGCTATGTTTAAATAGTGGGTTTTATAGGTTGGTTTTTAGTTTTAGTGAGAGGCAGTCCCGCAAGATTTTGCGGGACTGTTTCTTTATACACCATAAGATTCATACCCATCTTTTAACAAGATTCACATTAACAAGGCACACCTGCAAAACCAAAGCGCTAACACCGCTCTTATTTGTTAATTCAAATCATGATAGAATACAATTGAAGTTTCTGAAAAATGCTGCATTTTTGATGCTTCAATTATTATAAAATATTTTTTCAGTTGCCGGCAATCAGGTTTTATATTTTTCTTTTCATTTTTTCTTTGCCTTTTGGGGCTATGGCGCAAGGCAATATTTCGGGTGGCTTGCAACTGCGCAACGACTACTACATCCGTGATGTGAAGCGCGGAGCAGCGGGCATTCCCCACTACGACAACCTGAAATCGTCTGTTGACGGCTGGCTCGATTTAAACTACTATAACACCTTTGAAAAAATAGATACTGCCCTGAGTTTTTCTGCCGGCATTCGGCTCGAAATGTTTCAAAACTCCAACCTGCACAATCCGGGTATTCCCTATTCAGCACAGGGCATCGGCTTTTGGTATGTGAACACCAATTATAAAGGACTGAAAATGACGGGCGGCTACTTTTACGACCAGATAGGAACGGGCATTATTTTCCGCGCTTATGAAGACCGCATGATAGGCATTGACAACGCCCTCTTAGGTTTAAGGCTTGAATATAAAGTGAAAGACTTTCTGAACATCAAGGCTTTTACCGGAGTGCAGAAATACCGTTTCCTTCGCTATGAACCTATAATTAAAGGCATCAATGTAGAAGGCAATTTTAGTGCAGGAAAAAAAGCAAGCCTTGTGCCGGGCATAGGAGCCGTGAACCGCACGCTCGACCGCCAGTCAATGGATTTAATTGTGAGCACTTTGGAAACCTACCCGGCACAGGAGCGTTTTGTGCCACAATACAATGTTTATTTATTCAGCGCTTACAATACGCTGAACATCGGCAATTTCGGCTGGTATTTAGAAGGCGCTTTGAAAACTTCCGAAACCATTCGCGACCTCAACAACAAATTCATTCTGCGCGATGGTTATGTGTTGTATTCCACCGCCAACTACTCGGTGAAAGGCTTGGGCATGGATGTGGTGTATAAGCGTACACAGGATTTTTCTTTCCGCACTAGTCCGAACGAAGCATTAGTGCAAGGCATGGTATCGTATATTCCGCAAACGGCAAGACAAAATTCCCTGCGCCTGTTAGCACGCTACAATGCCGCCACACAGGA
>CAZFFP010000019.1:0-3723 GCA_964518215.1 uncultured Chitinophagaceae bacterium | reverse complement strand
TTGAATACGAGTTTTTAGAACTAATAAAATGAAAAGTAAATTCATATCAATTATACATCAACAACTCCAATGATTGCTAACAGAAATCTAAAATACTTTATCCTTTACCTGCCCATCATGTTGGTTATGTGGTCGGTAATTTTCCCTTCCTGCAAAGAAATAGGACCCGACATTGATTTGAGCGATACGGTGCGCGATACCGCGCTGATGGACACCACTTATTTCATTGTGGACATTCCTGCGGCACAAAGCAAAATAGTGTTGATGGAAGAATTTACAGGTGTGCGCTGCATCAACTGCCCCGATGGGCACTTGCAAATCGAACTTATTCAAAACACGCATCCGGGTAGAGTGGCGGCTGTAGCATTGCATTCCGATTTTTTGGGAGTGGCTTATCCCGGTCAGCCCGAACTGCGCATTCCAGAAGCACAAAATCTCGAAGATTTATTAGGTCCTGCTGCCGCCAAACCGATGGCTGCCATTGACCGCATTTTGTTTTCGGGAGAAAGCACCGAACTCATTTTTTTACAACAATGGGCAGCGCGGGTAAATCAGCAACTCAATGAGCCGGTGCGCATGAATTTGAGCTTAGAAAGTCGCATAGAAAACAACGATTTGATTGTGAAGATTACTGTAATGTTTTTGCATAACAATAATGCCGACCTGCGCTTAACCCTGCTCCTCACAGAGAACAATGTAGAAGTGCCTCAACTCACCAATTCGGGTGTTGACTCAACTTACTCGCATCAGCATGTAGCGCGGGCATTTCTTACACGCTATAACGGAAATAATCTCGGATACCTTGGCGAAACCGGACGAGTGGTTGTAAAAGAGTTTCGCTATTCCAATATTGCTGGTGCCGGATGGAAACTTGCCGATATGAAACTTGTGGCATTCATTCATGAATCGGGTGCAGGGAAAAGAGTTTTTCAGACGGTGGAGAGAAGTGTTACTCCGTAATATTGAAAGAAATCTGTCTAAAAATGTTGGTCCTTATTTCAAAACAAATCATTTAGTCAGGACATTGTGAGTAATTTTAAATATGATAGAAGAGTATAAATATAAACCTCCTATTAAATATTTAGTTGTTGGTCTAAGTGGACTTTTAGCTTCATTTATTTTCGCACTATCAATCGGAAAAGATCAAATTTGGTTCTCAATTATAATTGGATTATTCTGTATTATAACATTAGCAATGGGGATTGGATTTATAACAATATTCATTCGGAAATTCAGTGTTGGGAACTTGATAATAGGAAACGACTTTATTGAGATTCCAGGACGATGGAAAGACAGAATTAAATTAGACTTCAATGAAATTCGGAGAATTGGAGAGTTTGACAACTATGACAATGTTATTGAGATTGAAAGCAATCATGGAACTTACTTAATTGAACGAAACTGGATGAATCAAAAAGACTTTGAAAAAGTAAAGGAGAAACTTAAAGAATATTGGATTAAGAAATAAAAAAAATACCCACAACAAGCACTTTCAAAGGAAAAGTGTCTTTAGTGTTGGTAGACATTTTGTGCTTCGAAATGCTTATCTAAACCTGTCCTATTCCTCGCAATAAACGGGGATGATTGAATGATACGCCTTTGCAAACGAAAAGAAGTGGAGCAATCTAATAATGCTAACGACTAAGGTTGATAGCTTAGATATAAAAGCTACTGCTTAATTACACCTTATGGCTAATAGCTAAAGGCTATAAACTATTTCCCCTCCAAAATCTTAAATATCTTATCTAAGTTGGGCGACAGCACAATTTCGGTTCTGCGGTTTTTGGCTCGGTCTTCTTTGGTGCTGTTCGATGCTACGGGCAAAAACTCTCCTCTTCCGGCAGGCAACACCTTGTTTACATCAACCTTGTTGTCTTGTGTAAGAATGCGCACAATGGATGTGGCGCGCAACACGCTCAAATCCCAGTTGTCTTTGATGCACGAGGTCTTAATGGGCACATTGTCGGTATGTCCTTCAATCATGATGGTGATGTCCTGTTGTTTTTCTAATACCGATGAAAGTTTGTTCAAGGCATCTTTTCCTTTTTTATCCACTTCGGTGCTGCCCGATTGGAACAATAATTTTTCCGAAAGCGACACATAAATTTTTCCGTCTTTCAAGGTTACCGAAAGTTCATTTTTATCGAAACCCAACAAGGCATCTTCAATGGTTTTTTTCAGGTTAGCAACTGCCGCATCCTTTTTGGCAATCAGGTCTTCGAGTTCTTTCACGCGCTTTTCGCGGGCGCTCAACTGCGAAGTAAGATGATTGATGTCGTCTTGTTTTTTGTCTAATGCTTTTTCTTTGTCGAACAGTTCCTTCTGTTTGGCATCTAATTCTTTCAAAAGTTTTTGGCGTTCGCTGGTAGAGGTAGAAAGCAAGGCTTTATTTTGCGCCACCTGGTCGTCATACATAGAATTCAGTTGGTCGTATTTTTTCTGAAGACTGCGCAGTTTATTGCCGCAATCGGTGGTGTCTTTTTTCAGTTGCGTATTTTCTGCCGAAAGTTCTGTTTGCGATTTTTCAAGGTCGCCAGCCTGCGCTTTCAATTTATTGAGTTCGTTAGTAAGATTTTCATTTTCCATTGCCAAACTCATATTGCGCAACTGTTCGTTTTTAAATTTTTTCGGAGCTATACAAGAAGCTATCAAGCTTGCGGAGATTATAAATAAGAAAAACTTTTTCATGTTGAATTATTTTAACTGTAAAGCTATAAGAAGCAAAACGGTTATAACAGTTGCTTTATTCACCCCATTTTGTTCATTTAAAGAAAATTGTATCCTGTGAATGTTTCAGTTTGAATAAAACTTTGCGTTCTTTGCTTCTTGTATCAAACACAAAATTTTTGCCGGTATAAGTTAGTATGGTTCGACAACGTGTTCCTACTCTACGCAGTAGGAAGCTCACCATGACACATATCTTCTGTTAGGTGTCACCCTGAGTTTGTCGAAGGGTATTTGAGAAATATCTGCGATTATCAAAGAATAAACTTCTTATGGCTAAAACCAAAACTGTATATATCTGTCAAAGCTGCGGCTACCAAAGCGCCAAGTGGGCAGGACGTTGTTCATCGTGCAACGAGTGGAACACTTTTGTGGAAGAAACAGTGAGCGCCATTCCCGAAAAAGCTAAAGCTGCTGCATCGCTGAAAGATGCTGCTGCGCCTCAAAACATTCACGAACTGGAAGTGTTGCAAACTTTCCGCATTGTAACCAAAGATGAAGAACTGAATCGTGTGTTAGGCGGAGGTATAGTGCCGGGTTCGCTGATTTTAATTGGCGGTGAGCCGGGCATAGGCAAGTCCACTCTGATGTTGCAGATAGCCTTGAGTTTTGACGATGTGAAAGTGCTGTATGTAAGCGGTGAAGAAAGCACCGAACAAATTGGTTTGCGGGCACAGCGCATAGGCAAGAACAATAAGGAGTGTTTTATTCTGCCCGAAACCGAAACCGATAAACTGTTAGCGCAACTTAAAGAAATGAAGCCGGCAATAGTAATTATTGATTCTATTCAAACGCTTCATTCGCCTTATTTGGAATCTACGCCCGGAAGTATTTCGCAAATTCGCGAGTGTGCCGGAGAGTTGCAGCGTTTTGCCAAAGAAACCGGAACTCCGATTTTTCTCATTGGGCATATTACCAAAGACGGCAACATTGCCGGACCAAAAGTTTTGGAACATATTGTGGACACCGTGCTGCAATTTGAAGGCGACCGCAATTATA
>CAZFFP010000018.1:8844-52160 GCA_964518215.1 uncultured Chitinophagaceae bacterium | reverse complement strand
TATCCTTTGGCAACGGTAATAAAATCGGGGCTTTGAATGTCCACAAACGAATATCTTTTCTCGTGAAACAATTCCTGCCACTGACGCACCATGCCGAGGAAACGATTGTTGAGCACGATCATTTTAACATCGAGATTGCTTTGCATAATGGTTCCTAATTCCTGAATGGTCATTTGAAAACCGCCATCGCCCGCAATGGCAACTACGGTTCTTTCGGGTGCGCCATACTTTGCGCCAATGGCGGCAGGCAAAGCAAATCCCATAGTGCCTAAGCCACCCGAAGTGATATTGCTGCGCGTTTGATTAAACTTCGCATAGCGACAGGCAACCATTTGATGTTGCCCCACATCGGTAACTACTATGGCATTGCCATTGGTGAGCAAATTCAACTGATGCAGCACCTCGCCCATACTGAGTTGCTCACTTTCTGGAAACAGTTCTTTATTGATAAGTTCGGTTTGTTCGGTTTCCTCAAAACTTCTGAATTTTTGAAGCCATTCGGGATATTGTTTTTGCTCTATTAATGAAGTGAGCAAGGGAAGTGTTTGTTTGCAATCGCCCCAAACCGATACGGTAGTTTTGACATTTTTATCAATTTCGGCAGGGTCAATTTCGAGGTGAATCACTTTTGCCTGTCGGGCATATTTATCGAGCCTTCCGGTAACGCGGTCATCGAAACGCATACCGATGGCAATGAGCACATCGCATTCATTGGTAAGAACATTAGGTCCGTAATTTCCGTGCATACCCAACATGCCCACGTTCAAAGGATGGTCGGTAGGCAAAGCGCTTAATCCTAATACTGTCCAAGCAGAAGGAATACCGCTTTTTTCTACAAACGCTTTGAACTCTTTTTCGGCATTTCCCAAAATAATACCCTGACCAAACAACACAAAAGGACGCTCTGCACTTTTAATCAGTTCGGCAGCCGCTTTGATGTTCTCTATTCTGATTTGTGGCGAAGGGCGATAGCTGCGCACATGTGTGCACGGTTCGTAGCCTTCGAAATCGAACAATTGCAACTGCGCGTTTTTGGTAATATCAATCAGCACCGGCCCAGGCCTTCCGGTTTTGGCAACATAAAATGCTTTTGCCAATACCGAAGGAATTTCGGTGGCATCGGTAATCTGATAATTCCATTTGGTAACTGGCGTAGAAATATTTACCACATCGGTTTCCTGAAAAGCATCGGTGCCTAATAGATGCGCATACACTTGCCCGGTAAAACATACTAAAGGCGTACTGTCTATCATTGCATCGGCAAGACCTGTAATCAGATTGGTAGCACCGGGACCACTCGTGGCGAATACCACTCCCGTTCTTCCCGAAGCGCGGGCATAACCCTGTGCCGCATGAATGGCTCCTTGTTCGTGGCGCACCAGAATATGTTCCAACTGTTCGCGGTAATCGTAGAGCGCATCATAAATGGGCATGATGGCTCCTCCCGGATAGCCGAAAATAGTTTGCACTTCTTCGATAAGCAGCGCTTTTAAAATTGCTTGCGACCCGCTGATTTGCTCAGTCTTGGTCGGTAACGCATCCTTCTGAGGCATTTGTAACGTGTTTGACATATTTATATAAAATTCCTTTTTTGATTTTTAAATCGGGTTGCTTCCACTGTGCTTTTCTTTGCTGAATTTCAGCATCGCTTATTTTCAGTTGAATAATGTTTTTGGCAATATCAATTTCAATAATATCATCGTCTTGCACTAAAGCAATTAAGCCGCCTTCCTGCGCTTCGGGCGTGATATGCCCCACCACAAAACCATGTGTGCCGCCACTGAAACGCCCATCGGTAATGAGTGCCACACTTTTGCCTAAACCTGCCCCAATAATGGCAGAAGTGGGCTTTAACATTTCGGGCATACCGGGCGCACCTTTCGGGCCAACATATCTGATAACTACCACATCACCTGCTTTCACTTTTCCGCTTTGAATACCTTGAATTAAATCATGCTCGCCATCGAACACTCTTGCTTTTCCTTCAAAACGCTCACCTTCTTTTCCGGTAATTTTTGCCACACTTCCTTTTTCAGCCAAATTGCCATAAAGTATTTGCAGATGCCCTGTGCTTTTCAAAGAATTTTCTAAAGGAAGAATAATATTCTGTTGCGTGAAATCTAAATTGGGAACAGATTCAAGATTTTCTGCTAAAGTTTTTCCGGTTACAGTTAAGCAATCGCCATGCAACAAACCTTTCTGCAACAAATATTTCATCACTGCCGGAATACCGCCTTTGTGGTGCAGGTCTTCCATCAGATATTTTCCACTCGGTTTCAAATCTGCCAACACCGGCACACGGTTGCTGATGGTTTGAAAGTCGTCAATACTCAGTTCCACATCCACACTTTTTGCCATAGCAATTAAATGCAGCACGGCATTGGTAGAGCCGCCCAGAACCATGATTAAAGTAATGGCATTTTCAAATGCCTT
Organism: uncultured Chitinophagaceae bacterium; assembly: GCA_964518215.1. Lineage (GTDB taxonomy): Bacteria > Bacteroidota > Bacteroidia > Chitinophagales > CAIOSU01 > CAYSGX01. The sequence goes on along the minus strand of CAZFFP010000018.1, from coordinate 49,727 downwards.
TCGGGTCATGATATCTTTGGGCTTAATATCTTTTTCGAGCAGTAGGCGAATAGTTTTTGAAGCTGCTTCACACTCTTTCTTTTTCTCTTCACTCAAAGCAGGATTGGAAGAAGAATAAGGCAAACTCATGCCCAATGCCTCAATAGCCGAAGCCATAGTGTTGGCGGTATACATGCCTCCACAGGCTCCGGGACCCGGACAAGCATGTCGGATGATGGCTTTGAAATCTTCTTCGGTGAGTTCGCCTGCAATTTTTTGTCCTAAGGCTTCAAAAGCAGAAACGATGTTGAGGTCTTGTCCTTTGTAATGTCCGGGCGCAATGGTGCCACCGTAAATCATCAAGGCAGGACGATTCAATCTGCCCATTGCCATAATGCAGCCGGGCATGTTTTTATCGCAACCGGGAAGGGCAATCACTGCATCGTAGTAATGTGCTCCGCAAACAGCTTCAATAGAATCGGCAATAATGTCGCGGCTTACGAGCGAGTAGCGCATACCATCGGTTCCGTTGGAAATGCCATCGCTCACACCAATAGTATTGAAAATAAGTCCCACCAGATTTTCTTCCCAAACTGCTTTTTTGGTTATTTGAGCCAAATCGTTCAGGTGCATATTGCAGGTGTTGCCATCGTAACCCATGCTTACTATGCCCACTTGCGCTTTTTTCAAATCTTCATCAGTAAGCCCAATGCCATGCAGCATGGCTTGCGCGGCAGGTTGTGTGCTGTCCTGCGTGATGGTTTTGCTGTATTTATTGAGTTCGTTCATGCACTTATTTTTTTTCGCTAATTCCACTCCCTGCCCCTGCCAGTGAGGGAAAAGGGTTCATCAAAATTTGTATGTTTCCCTTTCAATCATGCTTCAATTTTTTTATGCCCGAATCATTTCTTTCTCTCTTACCAAATCAAGATATTTCTGCTGAATTATTTTTCCTATCGAATCTTCCCATTTTTTGTAGAAAGCCTTTCCATCTATAGAAGCGATGCCTACAATCTCTGCACCGGTTCCACAATAAAAAGCACTGTCGGCTTCATATAAGTCCTTCGGCAAATAACTGCCTTCTTCTACTCCTATATTCAAGCTTCGGGCAATATCCATTACCACGCTGCGGGTAATGCCTTTCAGAATGCTGCCCTCTTTAGGAGTGAATAATTTTCCGTTTTTTTCGAAATATAAATTGGCCCCCGGACCTTCTGCCAGATAACCTTCATGGTCTAAAAGCAAAGCTTCATCAAAGCCTTGTTCTTTGGCTTCGGTTACTGCCAAAATCGAATTGACATAATGCCCACAAGCTTTTGCATCGGTCTTGATGCTGCGTGGATGCGGACGACAATAGGAAGAAATTTTCAGGTTCAATAATTTGTCGCCCAGATAAGCGCCCCATTCCCAGGCGCAAATCATCAGGTAGCTTTCCAAGCCTTTGGTGAGCGCCATATTCGGGCTGCAAAAAACCAGCGGACGAATGTAGGCATCGGTGAAATTGTTTCTTTTCAGCACTTCATAAGTCAACTCTGTCATTTGCGCTGCCGCATAATTAAACGGAATACTCATGAGTTGACTCGAGTTGATGAGGCGCTCGTAGTGTTCCTGTGCTTTGAAAATTTTTGCGCCCGAAGCGGTATTGTATGCGCGGATTCCTTCAAATACTCCATAGCCATAGTGCAGGGTTTGTGAATACAGGCTGGTTTGGGCTTCGGTAGCTTTCTGAAAGCTGCCGTTGAAATAGATAATGGTTTCTGAATTAAAATAACTCATATGTTCTGTTCAGTTTTTTAAGTTTTTATTTCAGTGTTGTTATTAAAAATTTGCTATTAGAAGCCTCAATTAATTTCTCACGGTGAGAAAAAACTGCAGAATGAATTTTTAATAACAACATTTCAAACAACAAAAAAACCCGCCTCTTTCGGAGGCGGGTTGCTATTTAGTTTCGGTTAACTTAATGCTTCATCGCCTCCTGCTTCGCGGGAATAATAATGACAACTACAATAATTATTGAAGCGATGGCATTCATGATATTTCCGAAGGGGTTCAACATGAGGCTTTTGATTACGAAATGCAATGTTAAGCGTAAATTTTTAATGGTGCAATTTTTTTTCTTGACGAAAAAAAAATAAACACTGAAATTGTCTGCGAACAATTGCATAAAAATGAATTCAATTTCCGCCTTTGATAAAGTAGGGATAAAGCGAAAACTTTAAAAGTTATAACTAATCCTTAACTGAAATATCAATCTTGTCTTTCTTTACTTCAATCTTGTTTCCGCTATCGCTTGATTTAGTATCAAGTTTACCGCTATCTGAGCTAATGTTTATTTGTATACTCTTGGTTTCTTCAGATTTTGCAGGTTGGGTTTGAGTAGCCGGTGTTTGAGCGGTTTCTTTACTTGTGCTGCCGCATGATGCCATAAAGAACATCGTTGCAATTACGAATAATGTTTATTTTTAATTAGTTTAATTGTTGTAATGGGAAGATACACCCAATTAAATGAGATAACGCTGAATGTATCCGTTATGGTAATATAATAAGTGTAACTACTGATTTTATTGAACTGTTATAACTTTTGAAGCCACCCTATATAATTTTCATATTGCTGCCAAATGCACGAATAACTCTAAAGACGCAATAATGTCGGGTAAGCAGATAAAAGGGAAGTGCAGAAGTGCAACATTAGAATTTCGATTACGAAATGTAATGTTAAGTTTAAATATTAGGCGGCATTTTTTAATCTCTTGCACCAAAAATATTTTATTTAACCTTAAAAATCTTTAAGATTACTTAGGCTGTGGCTTTGGTGGAGCCGTTGAAGGATTGGTAGCAGGTTTAGGTGCTGCCGGAGCAGGCTGAGCGCTTGGCGGGGTTGCTGTTGAAGGCGCTGCTTTAGCTCCCGGCTGCGGCACCGAAGTGATGCCCAGAGCTTTCAGAATATCTTCGCTGCGGTCGTATTTCGGAGTAGCAAACAACATAGACGGTCCGTTAGCGCGGTCGAAAATAAAGTCGTAAGATTTTTCCTCGGCAAGTTTTTGAATCTCCTTGTAAATTTTATCCTGAATAGGTTTTATTAACTCTTGTTTCTTTTTAAATAAATCGCCTTCAAACCCAAATTTTTGCTTTTGGAATTCACGGGCGGCTTTTTCTTTTTCTTCAATTTCTTTTTGTTTCTGAATTTTCATATCATCGGTAAGCAACACTTGCTCTGCCTGATATTGTTTGTAAAGGCGTTCAATTTCTTTATATTTTTCTTCTATTTCAGCACGCCATTTTTCAGAAATGGCATTCAATTCTTCCTGTGCTTTTTGATGTTCGGGAATTCGTTGCAAAATAAATTCAGTGTCCACATAAACAAAACGTTGCGCAAAAGTTGAAAACGATGCAAACACTAAAAAAGCGAAAATGATGTGTAATTTTTTCATAACTGTAAATTTTTATTCCGGTTCGAAACCTAAAACTATATTAAATCTGCCGTATTTGCCGAGGTAGTCGCCAAAGTTATTAGCAGCAGGCAAATCTTTATCAAACCCTATGCCATAGTCAAAACCTAACAATCCAAACATTGGTAAAAAGATGCGCACACCAATACCCGCAGACTTACGCAAGTTGAACGGATTGTATTCCTGAAAACTGTTGTAAAAATTAGCGCCTTCCATGAAGCCTACCACATAAATGGTTGCCGAAGGATTCAACGAAAGCGGATAGCGCAACTCCATTCCAAATTTATTATACACCGGAGCGCCCGCAGCGGGAGTAATCACATCGTAACCACGCATGGAAACAATATCGCGCCCTACAAAGTTGAAGTTTGCCAAACCATCGCCACCCAACTCAAATCGTTCAAAAGGAGAGAATCCAATATCATCGTTATACAAACCTAAGAAACCGAATTTGGCTCGTGTACGCAACACTAATTTTCCCGCTAAGGGAGTGTACCACTCGGCATTAAACTTCCATTTGTGATATTCTATCCAGCGATATTTGTCCGGGTCTTCGAGTGAAGAAAAATCTTTGTTGCTGAAAGAAGAATAGGGCGGAGTAACCTGCAAAGACAGCGAGAAACTGCTGCCGCGCATGGGATACAGCGGACGGTCTAAAGAGTTGCGGGCCAAAATGAACTGCGCGCTGACATTATAGGAGCGTCCGTCAGAGAAAATGAAACTTCCGGTGGGCCAGCTTTCGAGCGTATAAGTTTGAAAACTCAACAAGGGTTGGAAAGTGAAAAAGTCATCGGGCCATTTCAAACGGAAGCCCATGCCTGCCGACACGCTGTTGGTGTTAAATCTTCCATTCACTTCTCTGTTGAAACCTAAATTGGCAAAACGGGTGTGCGCATACGCCACCGTAAATGAATTGGGCTTTTTGCCACCCAACCACGGTTCTGTAAACGATACGTTGTATGACTGGAAGAGTTTTCCGTTGGTTTGTACACGCAAAGAGAAACGCTGCCCATCGCCCGTAGGCAAAGGCGACCAAGTGCCTTTCTTAAACATGTTCTGAATAGAGAAGTTGGTGAAATTCACCCCTACGGTTCCAACCATACCTCTGCCACGCCCACCCCAACCGGCAGAAAGCTCTAATTGGTCTGATGGTTTTTCTACTACATGGTATTCAACATCTACCGTTCCTTTTTCAGGATTAGGAATCGGTTTCACATTCATTTGTTCGGGATCGAAAAAACCGAGGTTAATTATTTCGCGCTGCGAACGAATCAGGTCGGAGCGGCTGAATTTGTTGCCCGGATAGGTTCTCAACTCGCGCCTAATGATGTGTTCTTTGGTTTTGGTGTTTCCGTAAATTCTTATTTCGTTGATGGTAGCCTGCGGTCCTTCATAAATTCTTATTTCCAAATCAACCGAATCGTTCTCAACGGCAATTTCTACCGGAGTAATCTGAAAAAACAAATAGCCATCGTCCATATAGAGCGAACTGATGTCGTTGCCGGCTTCGCTCATGAATAGTTTTTTGTCTAATTCTTTTTGGCTATAAACTTCACCCTTTTTAATGTCTAAAATTTTATTGAGCGTCTCGGTAGAATATTTGGTATTGCCTTTCCATGTAATATCTCTGAAATAATATCTGTTTCCTTCTCTAATATGTATATCAATTTTGAGATTATTGCCCGAATGATACACGGTATCGAATATTATAGAAGCATCTTTATAGCCTTTGGAATTGTAGAAATCCACAATTTTTCCGAGGTCATCCTGATATTCGTCTCTGCTGAATTTCGATGATTTAAAAATATTGGGATTAGAATATTGTGCGGCATACTTTCCAAATTTCATTGGCGACAATTCATCGAGCACATCCATAACGGTAGCGCCTTTCATTGCTTCTTTAACATTCTTATAGTTGAATATTTTATCAAAGCCCAGACGTGGCATTTCGCGAGTGGCTTTCATTTGCTTTTTCACTTTAGCATCCGGAAATATTTCGTTGCCCTGAATCGTAATGCTTTCAATTTTAACCTTTTTGCCTTTATCTATATGAAATTCGAGAATGACATTGTTGCGCAGCGTGGTATCGGGAATTTCGTCAATCCGCACCCGGGCATCTAAAAAGCCTTTTTCGTCATAAAACTTTTTAATGACAACGGTTGCATTATTCTTCACATTATCGGTTACCACTCTTCCTTTCACAAGGTTGAGTTTTTCTCTAATATCATCGGCTTCCGATTTTTTCACTCCTTTGATGGCAAACTTTGAAAGCCTTGCTCTTTCCTGCAAGCGAATATCTAAAAATACCCGGCTGCCTATGGTGCGGGTGATGCGTATTTCCACATTGGTGAAAAGTCCCTGATTCCAAAGGTTTCTGATAGCATTGGAAATCTGGTCGCCCGGAATGGCTATGCGGTCGCCTGTTTTTAAGCCGGAAAGACTGATGAGAATATCGGGGTCGAGAAATTGTGTGCCTGAAATGGTAATGCCACCAATAGTAAATTCTGAAGGACTGCTGTATGGAATGGTGGGTTCTTGTGCCGAAACATAGTGTTGCATTGAAAGCAACAATACTATCGAAAACAGTTTCGACATAGTGGAATGAATACGTAATTGATAGTTGTTCAAAATTTTCATCCCACTTTTATTTGCTCACTGGTTTTTCCAAAACGCCTCTCTCTCGACTGATAATCTACCAAGGCTTCATATAAATGTTCTTTTCTGAAATCGGGCCACAACACTTCCGTGAAATAAAACTCGGCATAAGCGCATTGCCACAAAAGATAATTGCTGATGCGCTGCTCGCCACTGGTGCGAATCATTAATTCGGGGTCGGGAATGTTTCTGGTGTAAAGGTGCTGTTCCAGCATTTCTTCGGTAATGTCTTCGGGCTTTATTATTCCCAACGAAACTTTCTGTGCCAACTGTTTTGCCGCATTAGTAATTTCCTGACGAGAACTGTAACTCAATGCAAGAATGAGTTCCATACGTTTGTGGTCTTTGGTCAGGTTAATGAGGTGGTGCAAGCTGTTTTGGCATTTCTTAGGAAGGCGGTCGAAATCGCCTATCACACTCAGCCGGATATCATTTTTGAGTAACGTTTCTTCTTCTTTAACCACTGTATCTACCAACAATTCCATTAAAGCATTCACTTCGCTTTGCGGGCGCGACCAATTTTCTGTAGAAAAAGCATATAGCGTTAAATGTTTCACGCCAAGCTCTGCACAGGCTTCGGTGGTTTCATGCACAGCACGCACCCCGTTGCGGTGTCCGAAAATACGGTTCAATCCCTGACTTTTAGCCCAACGCCCGTTACCATCCATAATCACAGCGATGTGCTTAGGAAGTTTGTCAGGATTTATTAATGCTTTCAGAGACATTCTAAAAAAATAATCAGCAAAAGTAACATTTTATTGCACCACTTTAGATGGATGAGGGCAGCGCTCCTTTAATATGGTGTATGTAAGTGAAATTCCGGTAAACATATAAAAGTCTTTTTTCTGAGAAGAGCCTCGTTGTTTGCCTGCAAAACCCATCGGTTCTCCAATTTCTACAGAGCGGTCGGAAAGTTTGCGGGCAATGTCGCTGGTGCCATCGCCATTATTGATATTGGCAGGATACACGCCACTCACATCGTCTAAATAATCGGTAAATGTTCTGCGCACTCCGGCTTCTATACCCAATGCCCAGCGGGGATTAAATGCGTACTTAAACCCTCCTCCGGCAATAATGGCAAGACTTACCCGTGTATAGGGCTTCTTGTCTGAATCGGGATTGCGCTGTCCTTCGGTGCCAAATTCGCGAAGATTGTAGCTTTCTCCTTCATAATCGGTTTTTGGATTGAAGAAGAAAAATCCTATACCTGTGGTAATGTAGGGCGTGAAGTTAAATTCAGTTCGTTCTTTTTCGTATCTGAAAAAATTGAACTCCAATTCGTTGGATACTTCGTAAATATTAGTTTTGAAAGAAAGATTTCGAGCTTGCTGAAAGGGGTAAGCCGATGCCACATCTTCATATCCGACAAATCCGGTGCTGAAGGCTATTTTATAATCCCAACGATTGCTCCAGTTATAGCGAAACAGCGCTCCTCCCGCAGGACCCAAATACTCAAAGCTGGTATTGGTATTCAAATCGCCAAAATAGTTTGAAATACCTATCCATCCGCCAAATTCCCAACGTTGGGCAGAGGCGTTGTTGAACAACAAAATAAACAGAATAAAGGGAAAAAATTTCACGAAATACTAATGTAAGCTGATGTTTTTAGTCGGGCAAAGTTATGTCTTTGCGCACACACTAACGGACGTCAATGGGTTTTATTTTAAACAAATCGGAAATGTTTGTCTGATTTTCTAAAATATTATCTACTTCGTCATATCCTCTATCAACGCTTTCGGATAACGGGTTTTATCGAAAACAAACAGTTTGTCGTCAACAGAAACATTGGGTTTAAATTCTTTGATTTCCCAAGTATAGGTAACTCCATCTTTCGATTCGATAATGGCTTTTTCAATGCGTCCGGCAACATCATCCACCAGCAGTTCAATTTTTTTGTATTGCGATTCTCTTGTTTTCTGCGGAATGAGTTCAATTTTTTTCAACTGCTTATTGCCCGATTTTTCTTCGCCTGTATATTTATAAAAAAAGTTTTTTTCATAAATAGTAAAAAGCTGTGCGGGGCTTTCAATGGTTTCGCCATCGGGTTCGTAGAGGTTGATGGTAACTTCGTTCACGCCTTTCATCCAGATGTAGCGTTTCACATTGTCGCAGATGACTTCCATGTGGTCGGTATCTATTTTATATTTCTGCCCTTTTAAAATTACTGTTCCGTTGTATTTTTCATCAATACCATCGGCTTTTGAAAACATTCTCAAAGTGAAAGTAGATTCGAGCGACTTCATGTCGCGGTAGTTTTTGCTCACCTTGTCGAGAATAGCCTGAGCCTTGGGGTCGTTGGTGATTTTGCGGTCGGAGCCTTGTTGGGCAAATGCTGTTTGCAAACAAAATGCAGTGAGTAAGAGGAGTATGGTGTTTTTCATATTTTTAGATTTGCGACTGTTCGATATGCGATTTGCGATTTTTTTTGTTTGTGCATCCTGTCGAAAATCGAACAGTCGAATTATCGCACATCGAATTCAGACTCACAAATTTCGCAAATATTGTTCCAATTCGCTGATGTCCTTATAAATCACTTCTCTGGCTTTGCTTCCGAGGTTAGGACCCACCACACCTGCCTGCTCTAATTGGTCCATCAATCTGCCGGCACGGTTGTAGCCTAATTTGAGTTTTCGCTGAAGCATCGAAGTAGAACCCATTTGGCTGCCGACAATAATTCTGGCGGCTTCTTCAAACATCGGGTCGCGCTCATCTGGACTGAGATTGCCGCCCAAAAGATTTTCGCCTTTTTCATCTTCATATTCAGGAAGAATAAATGCATCGGGATAACCGCGCTGCTTGCCAATGAACTGAACAATTTGTTCCACTTCGGGTGTATCCACAAATCCGCATTGCAGGCGGGTAATTTCGCCACCGTTGGAAAACAGCATGTCTCCTCTGCCTATTAACTGGTTGGCACCTCCCTGGTCTAAAATGGTGCGTGAGTCGACATTCGATGTTACTTTAAATGCAATGCGAGCCGGGAAGTTGGCTTTAATAACACCCGTGATGATATTCACCGAAGGGCGCTGTGTGGCAATTACCAAATGAATACCCACTGCACGAGCCAACTGTGCCAATCGTGCAATAGGAGTTTCCACTTCTTTTCCCGCAGTCATCATGAGGTCGGCAAATTCGTCAATCACCAAAACTATGTAAGGCAAAAACTGATGTCCTTTACTGGGATTGAGTCTGCGCGAAATAAATTTGGCGTTGTATTCTTTCAGATTGCGCGCCCCGGCTTCTTTCAGCAAATCGTAGCGATTGTCCATTTCCACGCATAGCGCGTTGATGGTGTAAACCACTTTCTTGGTATCGGTAATAATCGGGTCGTCATCGCCCGGAAGTTTGGCGAGATAATGTTTTTCAATTTCTTTAAACAAACTCAACTCCACTTTCTTGGGGTCCACCATCACAAATTTCAGTTCGGCAGGATGTCTTTTATACAGCAGTGAAACCAAAATAGAATTGATGCCCACCGACTTTCCCTGACCTGTTGCACCCGCCATCAACAGGTGAGGCATTTTGGCTAAATCGGCTATAAAAATTTCGTTGGCAATATTTTTTCCTAAAGCCACAGGCAAATCCATTTTAGCATTCTGAAACTTATCGGAAGCCAACAAACTTTTCATGCTCACCACTTCTTTGTGCGCATTTGGCACTTCAATACCAATAGTGCCTTTACCCGGAATGGGCGCAATAATACGAATACCCAAGGCGGCTAAAGCCAGTGCAATATCATCTTCCAGATTTTTAATTTTGGCAATGCGCACGCCCGGTGCCGGCACTATTTCATATAGCGTAACGGTGGGTCCGATAGTAGCTTTTATTTTGGCAATTTCGATATTGTAGTTGCGCAGCGTTTCTACAATCTGGTTTTTGTTACGCTCTAATTCTTCTTTATCAATTCTGATGGTGTCGCTGCCATATTCGTTGAGAAATGATAATGGCGGAAATTCATAGCCGGGCAAATCGAGCGTGGGGTCGTAAGGTTCGGCTGCCAATACGGCTGCCGCTTCTTCAGAAATATCGCCACTGCCTACCAACTCTTCTTCTTCGGTTGGTTCGGAAGTTTCTACAATGTCGAGTTCCAAATCGTCCGACAGGGCTTCTTTCTTTTTGGAAGGCTCCCGATTTATTTCTTCAAACAAATCTTCTTCGCTTTCATTTTCTGCGGGCGCTTCTACCCATTCTTCAAGAGGGGCTTCTTCGTTTTCTTTCAGGTAATTATCAATAGCTTCTTTGTTTTCATGCTGAATGGATTTTTCCCAATCTCTTACTTCCGATTCGTCTTCATAATTTACTTCCAGATTGTTGCCCGAAGCCTGTGCTGTTGCAGTAGCGCCAAACATTTTCTTTTTGCTGAAATCTACATTGAACAATAACATGAGATATGCCATGAAAACAAAAATCAACGAAGCCAACATGCCGAAATAGCCAATGAACTGAAAGCCCCAGTCGCTCACGTAAATACCAAACGCGCCACTCCACAAAGGCAAATCGGTTAGAAAGCCCAACAAAACTGAAATCCAAAACAAAGGTGGCAACAGATGTAAAGCCCATTTAGCCCAGGCAAGATTCCATGATTTGTTGAAGAGTTTGGCTCCGGCAAGAAAAAATAAAGGCAATATTAAAAACGAAGCAATGCCGAAGCCTTTATAAAAAAACAAATACGCTATGCGTGCGCCCAACCAGCCTGCCCAATTGGAGGCTCGTTGCGATTTGTCGGTAGCAACATCGGTGTCGAAATTTACTACTTGTGCATGGTCGCTGCCACCGGTGAGTTCGTTGATGACAAACGAAGTGAATGCCACCAACATGATTGCCGAAAGCAACATAATGAATAGCCCTACAACCCTGTGCAAACGCTCATCGCGCAACCACGCTAAGCGCGATACCTGCGGCTCTTTCGACTTTTTTCCTTTTGCGCTGCGCTTAGGCTTTTCCTCTGTAACTTCTTTTGCCATTGTGTTCAAAGATAAAAATATAGCAGCGAGTGGCAGACACTAAAATTTCCGTGCTATGTTGTGCATAATGTTCGGAGTTGTTCAGGATATGATACCATTTTAAATCAGGCAACAAAGAATTATTTCGTTCAGAAATCGTTTCATCTTTGTAATTGAGTTCTAAGGTTGAATTTTCTATGAGATTTTTTATTACATTATTGATGGTGTGTTGGATGTGGAATGAAAATTTGTACGCTCAAATTGAAGAAGATTCTGTTCCATTTTTTATTTCAGAAACAGATACTATACCTGAAGTATTTCCTGATTCTATTACAATTGCACTTTGGAATAAATTGGTGGCAACCGGTTTACAAACTCCTTTGTGGGCAAAAGGCAATGCCTATAATGCCGGGCATTTCTATATGCTGCCAATACATGCCGCCTTTCAAAAACAACAATACGAATGGCAACAACAATTTGCAAAGCATTTCAAAAATTTCATTTCCACCGGAATACCTGATGTGGAACCCACCCGACTGTATCGCCTGCAATACTATTACTTAGCTAGTTGGTTTTTGGTGTTGGCTGCTGAAAGCGGACAGGATACTTTGATTCCTTCCGGACTGTTTGATATTATTTATGAAGACATCAATAATTTATGGAGCAACGACCAAATGCCTGTTTGGAAGTGGCCCAATCTTCCCATGAAACATTTCGATAACTTAAGGAGCCGTGTATTGTGGAAGTTGTATAATGTGGACCTTCCGGAAAAAACTTATCATCGCGCCATTATTGATGTAGAAAAATTCACGTTCACTACGGCAGCTAATTTGAAATATTATTTACAATTAACTAATGCCGACACGCTGCCACAAAACATGGTGCTCGATGATATTCTGAAAATTGCCCGCATTGTTTTTGAAAGACGGGTGGAGTGGAACGAAACGGGAGGTTGGCTGTTTCAGCCGGGATTTTGGACTCAACATGATGATTATTTGTATGCCGGAAACTTCACTAAAGACAGTCCTCAACCTTTGCCTGTAGACGATATTTCGGAAGATGTTTCGCACTCGCACCGCACGGCTTTGTGGCTCAAAAGTTTAGCATTAACATCAGATGAACACGACAAAGAGTATTACGATTCTTTGCGCAATGGTCTCGATAAACAGTTTTTTGAAATTGCGCTTTTGCCTCCATCCGACTCAATTAATACGTATCTCACCTATAATTTTATGAACGGCTGGAATGGTTTGTATCGCTGGAACTATCATAAAGACAGACCCAACACGGGCAACGGACCTTTCGAGCTTTCGGGAACGATGCTGATTGGCTGGTGGACTTTTTTAGAAACCGAACGAATAAAACAATTGTATAAAGAACTCTCTGAACGATTTCCAATTCCGGATCATATACTTTCGATTTACAGAGCCAGAAGCGGTGAAACGCTTAACAGAAATCCCGACTCCTGGTATGAAAACGGTTGGGCGGAATTGAATGGCAGGTTGGGGGCAAAATTGTGATAATTCGGTATAGCATAATTTTCATTCTGCTTCTTAATCTTTTTTCTATTCAAACTTTAATATTCTTTTAGTTGTATTCTTACAATGTTTACTTTTCTGTTTTTTATGTTCACATATTTTGACAAACTTTGATTACGCATAATTTTATAATACAATTATCGGATGTGTTTTGCTATTTTTCAATCAGGAAGCTCTTGTCGAAAAAACCTTTTTTCCTTCTTTTATTGGTAGCGCTTTCTTCCTGTTATTTTGATAATAAAAACACTACTGAAACAGATACAAATGAAAATTCTAAGCGCAGCAATTTTCAACCTTCAGACAACGCTCTTTATCAATTCATAAAAAACACCATAGAACATTCTGACGATTCAATGATTTATGTTTGTGGGTTGCCAATGCTTACCTCTGAAACGGTCAAAAGTTTTTACAGAAAGAATAAATACCAATCAGTTTGGGTAAATGAAAAAGGCTTAAAGCCTAGTGCCGAACAATTGCTTATAGGATTATCACGATCACACGAAAACGGATTACGACCTGAAGATTATCATTTGATTAAGCTTAATCGCATTGAACAATCATTTTCAAGATTTAAACTAAAAAAAACATTTCCAGAGTTAGAGGATTTGCTGTTGGCCGAAATGCTTATGACTGATGCTTATTTACTTTATAGCGCACACTTGTATTATGGCAAAACCGACCCTGAAACCACCGATCCTATGTGGCATGCAGAGCGAAACGATTGTTCTATTGCCTTAGATGAGCATTTAATCTATGCTTTGAAGAAAAATGAAATAGCAGGCTCGTTTCAAGTTTTAGAACCTCCGTTTGAAGAATACGGTATTATGAAAAGGAACTTGATTGAATTGAAGCATGCTTTTAAACGAGGGGAGTTGGAGCAGATAGATTTTGGCAATGTGCGAAAATTAGAACCGGGCGACAGCAACGATGTCATAAAAGCAATTAAAATCCGAATGAAAAAAATGGGTGAATATGAAAGTGATGTTGATTTTTTCGAATCGGTTTATGATAGTGTATTATATACTTCTATAAAACTTTTCCAAGAACGAAATGGACTTGATGCCGATGGTATTATTGGTAAAGGCACAATGGAGGCCCTGAATATCACCATGAATCAACGCATTCAACAGCTCATTATTAATATGGAGCGTTTAAGATGGTTGCCTAAAAACGAAAACGCCCGCTATGTGATGGTAAATATTGCCGACTTTAGCATGAAAGTGGTGGATAATGGAAAAACCATTATTCGTTCCAAAGCCATTGTTGGGCGAGCCTACAGAATGACTCCGGTTTTTAGTGCTCGCATGACTTACATGGTACTGAATCCTTATTGGACAGTACCACGTACTATTTTGAGAGAAGATGTGTTGCCTGAATTGAAAAAAGATATTGCCTATTTGAAAAAGAAAAATATGCAAATACTCGACTTTAAGGGAAATATAGTTGACCCTTCTTCTATAGATTGGAAGAAAATATCTCCTGATAAATTTCCCTACATGATAAGGCAGGAACCGGGTAAATCTAATTCTTTAGGCATAGTAAAATTCATGTTTCCTAATAAATATCATGTTTATATGCACGATACGCCAGATAAAAAGCTATTCGATAAAAGTGAAAGGGCATATAGCTCCGGCTGCATTCGTATTCAGGAATATTTAAAACTTGCAGTTTATCTGTTACGGAAGAAAGAAATTGATGAAGTAGCTTTTCAAAAAATGTTAGACTCAGGCAAACAACAGCAAATCAATTTGCCCGAACCAATTATGGTGCATATTGTGTATTTTACCGTTGGCATCAGCGAAAAGAACGAGGTTGTTTTCCGCAAAGATATTTACGATAGAGACATTGTAGTTTTTAAAGCACTTGCTAAAGTTTACGATTGAAGAAGCATTTTTTTTTGCAGGGCGTGCTTGTGATGGCTGCGAAAATTCTGAATATCTCGATTAAAAAACAACTCATATCCATTAGCCGCAGTAATTATTCAAACAGTTTATTTAGTTGCTACTCTTTCAAAATATTTTTGCTCAATTGAAAGTCGCTACCATTGCTGATATGCAACAGATAATTGCCCGAAGCCAGTGAATGACCATCGAAACTGAAAACATTTTTGCCTTTTTTGGCAACATCTCTAAATAATGTTTTGATGAGTTTGCCCGAAGCATCGAACAATTCTATAGAAAGCTTGGAAGTGGTTTCCAAATCAAATTCTACATAAAATATTGCCGAAGAAGGATTAGGATAAACTTTCATATAAGTGTTTCGATTCAATTTTTTTACAGAGGCAGTCATAGAGCTATCGGGACTTGCCAAGCCGCCCACCCAACTTAAGTTGGCTCGTGTAATTCCGGGCAATCCGGGAATGGTTAGGCGGGCACCATAAAATCCTGAAATCCAAACTTCGCCCGGATTGTTGTATTTGCGCTGAGAGCCGGAGTAATCGCCCCAACGTTGCGAAGAACCACTTACCACGTTAACATAACTTTCGCCTGCTTTAAGTGTAATTCTTTCAGAATATCCATAAGTATTTCCGTTATAAAATAAAGCCGAAACTCCCGCTGCGGAATCTGAAGAAGTATGATTGAAAGTAATGATAGCTTCTTCATCGCCCGGATGTCTGCCCGAATAAGAAATATTCGGATAACCAAAGTCTAAAGATTCATCGCCAATGATATTTCCGGTGAAAACTTTTGTTTCTGTGATATTATTCACAATACCATGGTAAACTCCGCTTCTTAAAGTGTCGGGGTTTACACAATTCATTACAAAATGAATTTTATTATTTTCCAAATAACCACCCAATACCCGAGAATCGTTAGTCATCAAGTTAAAAACTCCAAACTGCTTTCCATCGGGAGCAAGTCCGTAAGGGTTATTGGTTCTTCTGAAATCAATCAGCAATTCTGTGGCAGGGTTGTCATGTTTTCCGGTAATTTCAAGAATGAAAAATGTATCATTGACTATGTCAAAATTTCTGTTCGACAGCAAATAAATATTCGGACCATAAGTATCTGAGCCGCCCTGTATGGGGCAAAGGTTTCTTATGGGTTGACCATTGAATTGAATACTGCTGTAAAGTTTTGTTTGAAGTGTATTGCCCGTGTATCCGCTGTTTTTATTGATTTGCCAAATGATGCTTTGCCGAAAAGTAAATTTCCACGCATCGAATGGCGGGTCGGAGGGCAGGCGGTCGCGCAATAAATTTGCGGTAATGAATAATTCATCATCGGTAAGCGCAACAATTGGATAATCGGTCCATGATGAATCTTGAAGCGGGTCGCCATCTAAAGCATACAGAAACCAGTTTTCCGTAGGGTTGTTGGTTTCGGAAAAGGCTACTACAATATTGGTGGAGCTGCTGGATGAGCCGCTTAGAAATACCAAGATAAATTTATCTTGCTTCGGGTCGTAACGAACTTTCGGGTCATACATATTTGCTGCAAGACCAAGCGTATCGGCAAATGCTTCGAGCGAAATGGATTTCAACAAACTATCATTATTCAAATCAAACATATAGATGGTGGAGTTAGCCACCGAAATCAGCAAGTTGTTGTTGGATACGGCAACATCATTGTCAGTAGGCACACTGCCATCAAAAGTATTGGCTGCAAAGCCCGCTATCACAACAGGCGCATCGGCATCGCCCAGATTCACTACGCCATCATTGGTTTTCGTTCTGTTGCTATGGTGGCTTTGCAGTTGTGCTTTTTGTTGCAATAAAAAAGAACGGTAGTTATCGCCTCCGGGCAAAGGAGCTTCCATATTTTGCAACACAGGTTTCCAGTCGGTGTTGATGTTTGCCACATTTAATTTTGCTGTAGCCGAATATGAAAAACTTGCAGTATTGTATTGTTGTGCACTCACATGAATGGTAGCGCAGCAAAAAATAACAGAAAGCAAACAGATGAGTTTATGAAATGGATTTATTTTTCTCATATCAAATTGGTTTTGATTTCTTCCACAAAATCAGCATGAATTCTAAAGGTGTGGGTTTCTTCATAGCAACGGGTAAGATTTTCGCGCAGGTTTACCAGACATACCGTAAATCTTAACGTGAAAATATCTTTTTTGCGTTCCACTTGCATGTCTTCAAAGCTATCTTGAGCGGTAGAAGTTGTTGGCACGGTCGGGCAATGTTCCAATTCGGCAAGAAGGTCGGGTTGTGTGCGAAACCATTGGCGTAAAAAATCGAGGTGCGTATCAGAACACTGATAGCCCAGATTAAGAGCAGAAATAAGTTTGCATTTCAAATTGCTGCGCGTTTCGTTGGGGGCATCATTTTCCCACCAACATTCGTTGCCATGAAAGGTGGCATAGTAAGCAATAATGGCTTTTTCGGCATTGGGCAAAGTGTCGAAATATTTCTCGTTGATTTTTATCACGTCTATTTCTTCGCCAAACTCTTTGTCAAATTCTTTTTCCATCCAAAGCACAACTTCGGCAGTTCCTTTTACGATGGGAGAGGGAATATTTTTCAGGTCAGGCATTTTTTCTTCCGAAGTATTAAAACAAGAAGTCAAGATGACAGAACAAGCAATAAAAATCCAATATTTTTTCATGAAATAGTTTGATGTTCAAAGTTAAGGTTAATGTGTTCAATACATTGAACCCGTCAACCGAATTTTTTGGGAGCAGAAAAACAGTTTGAAATCTAAAATACTTTAAACGACAACACTTGCCCCAATATGCCTACCAAAAATCCACTGATAATTTCAAAAGAATTGTGTGCTTTGAGATACAAACGGGAAGAGCAAATTACTCCTGCTAAAAGAATGGTAATAGTGAGCGGCAATTCAAGATTATAAACAGAATTGTACGCCAAAAACATCACGATGCCTACAAATGCTCCTGCTGCCGCAGCATGTGCGCTTATTTTGAAAAAACCATTGAAGAAGAAAACCATAAACACCGAAAGGCTGGCGCCAAACATGATATCGTTAATGAGCGAGCCTACGCCCAAATTTTTAACAACCAAATAAGTCCAGAAGTAAAAAAATGAAATGGCAATGTATGGGATGATGCGTTCGTGCCTGTCGTGCAAATGAAAACTTGAAATAAAGTCTAATTTTTTCATGATGGCTAATGCAACCATCGGAAACATAAAAGTATTGATGAAGATGGTAACAAATAATCGTGCTTTGCTGATGATGTCGAGATTGAACATGAGATAGGGATAACTCCAGTTAATAAACAAAAACGCGTAAGTAGGCAGCAGCATCGGGTGGAAGATTACCGAAACGATATTTGCTATTAATCTGTATGGGTGGGGCGTGGTCATGGTTTTAAATTTCAGCGGGCAGTTGGTTTTTTAAAAGCCTCAACCCCATGGTATGTTTCCCTAATTTTCAATCAGAATCTATTATCAATTTAAAAAGCTCAAAGCTCAAAATTCAAACACACTCATTTTCCAAGATTCAAATTATCTGTCGGATATCGAAAATCGCACATCACAACTCTTTTCTCAATCTCGCTACCGGAATATCCAACATTTCGCGGTATTTGGCTACGGTTCTGCGAGCTATATTATATCCTTTTTTATTCAACTCATCCGTAAGAAACTGGTCTGAAAGGGGTTTCTTTTTGCTTTCGGCAGCAATTAAATCCTGCAATATTTTTTTTACTTCGCGCGAAGAGACTTCTTCGCCACTATCGGTTGTCAATGCTTCGGAGAAAAAATATTTCAGGGGAAAAGTGCCGAATTCGGTTTGCACATATTTGCTGTTTGCCACGCGCGAAACGGTAGAAATATCCTGCCCCGTGATTTCGGCAATATCTTTCAAAATCATGGGTTTCAGCTTGGTTTCATCGCCACTCAAAAAATATTCATACTGATAGCGCAGCATGGCACTCATGGTGCCAAGCAAGGTTTGTTGTCGTTGGCGAATGGCATCAATAAACCATTTGGCAGAATCAATTTTCTGTTTAATAAACATGACTGCTTCTTTCTGCTGTTTGGTTTTTTCTTTCGACTTGTCGTAGTCGCGCATCATATCTTTAAAATTATTGCTCACACGCAGTTCGGGGGCATTGCGACTGTTGAGAGAGAGTTCTAATTTGCCGTTGTTATTGGTAATAAAAAAGTCGGGAATGATGTATTGTTCTTTTTCAAGCGAACCACTGTATGCGCTGCCGGGTTTAGGGTTGAGTCTTAAAATCACTTCCATTGCCTGCTTCAGTTGTTCATCGGTAAGGTCGAAGTGTTTCTGAATTTTTTCGTAATGCTTTTTAGTGAAAGCATCGAATTGTGTTTCAATAATTTTTTTGGCAAGAATTACATGTTCATCATCGGCATGTAAGCGCGAAAGTTGAATAACAAGGCATTCCTGCAAATCGCGCGCGCCTGTTCCGGGCGGATCGAACTGTTGAATTTTTTTCAGCACTGCTTCTATTTCTTCTTCGGTAGCCGAAACATTTTGCTGAAAAGCCAAATCGTCTGCAATGGCATCTAACTCGCGTCTGATGTATCCGTCTTCATCAATACTGCCAATAAGTTGCTCGGCAATTTTTTGTTCGTTTTCTTCCAGATTGAATAAGTGCAGTTGGTCTTCGAGATATTCGTAAAATGAAGTTTGCACAGCCACGGGAATCACGCGGTCTTCTTCATCGGGGTCGGGGTAGTTGCTGTCTTTCAGTTTATAGTCGGCTACATCGTCATCGTCATAATACATCGAAAGGTCATCCAGTCCTTCTTCCCATTTATCTTGTTCAGAATCTACTTTAACCACCTCTTCTTCGGGTGCGGCATCTATTCTGTCTTCATTAACAGTCAGCAATTCATCACTTACTTCTGTTTTTTCTTCTTCTGAAGTATCAGAAAAGTCAGTTTCTGAAAGTGTTTCTTGTGGCTCATCGGTATCGGGAGCACCCTCTTCTAATGCGGGGTTAACTTCAAGTTCTTCTTTAATTCGCTCTTCTAATTGTGCAGTAGGAACCTGCAACAATTTCATTAATTGTATTTGCTGTGGCGACAGCTTTTGTAGCAATTTCTGACTCAGATTCAGGTTCAACATAACATTAGGTGCTTGCTGCCAAAGTTAAAGATTTTGGCTCGTAATTAAATCGTATCATTCTCTTTAGAAAAGAAACAGAAGAATCTGAAATTTAAAGCCATTTTTTGCGCCAAATAAACCAGAACATGCTGAAACCTATAATGAACATTATTATTAAGGTAATAGGATAAGAATATTTGTAACCAAGCTCCGGCATGTATTCGAAGTTCATACCGTATATGCCTGCAATAAAAGTAAGCGGAATAAAAATGGTAGAAACTATGGTGAGCATTTTCATGATATTATTGAGCTTGTTGTTGAGGTTGCTACGATACAAATCGAGTAGTCCTGCCATAGTTTCTTTAAAGCCATCCAATGTTTCGCAGGTATAATTCAGGTGGTCGGAAACATCGCGGTAGTATTTCAGATTTATTTCTTCAAGAATTTCCGGCTCATCCCGAAGCAGTTGTCGCAACACATCGCGCAACGGAAAAATATTTTTGCGCAGCATGATGAGTTGTTTTCGCAATTTCAGAATTTTTCGTTCGGTATCTTCTGCGGCTTTTGTCAAAAGTTCTTCTTCCAGTTTTTGAATTTTTTCCTGCATATACTCAAGCACTGTTAGATAATTATCAACCACCACATCAATAAGTGTTAAAAGAAGATAATCAGATTTTTTTCTTCGAACCCTGCCCTTATTATTCAATATCCTGTCGCGAATCGGGTCCAACACATCACCTTCATTTTCCTGAAATGAAAGCAAATAATTTTTCCCCAATACAAAACTTACTTGTTCTAATTCCATCAGATTTTTTTCTTCATTTACGGAAAGCATCTTTATGGAAATGTATAGATGCCCATCGTATTCTTCAGCCTTCGGAAGCATATCAACCGTAACTATATCTTCTATCAGTAAAGCATGAAGTTCAAAATGTTTTCCTATCTCCTCAATTAATTTTACATTGCTGATGCTGTTGATATTAATCCAGTTTGTTTTTTCGGGGTTGAATTTTTCGGCAATATTTTCCCAATTCAAACTATCTGTTTTTTCGGCATCTTGTTCATTGTAGCAAAACAATTCCATGCGAGCGGTCCGACTATCAGATGCTCCGGTATATATGGCTGTTCCAGGTGGATGACCTTTGGTGTGCAATAATTTTTTGGGTGGTGTCATAGCGGCATGAAGTTAAAATAATTCCTGTTTTTATTTTTTTGAGGAATATGAATGCTTATGCAGATGATTTATTTCTGATTCCTTTCAATACAATCCCATATATTCCGTTTATCCATTTTTTGTTTTCCTCAAATCGCCAATAATTATGTTATTTTGGCAAAAAATTGACTTTCACGGATGCGTTATATTTTGCTCATACTTTGTTGTAGCATCACATTGAATATCGGTGCTCAGACAACTGCCGTTACTGAATTTCCAAAGGATGCCCCCGGCTATCTGAAAGCCCTCGATAATTTTCTTAATGCCACCAAGCGCGAAGACTGCAAAGTGATTTATAACGAGTTTGCAGCCTTGCACAAAGCAGGAAAAATTCCTTCAGACCGCTTAGATAAAATCATTGTTACTTCCAATACCATGTTGAAAGAGAAAATGCGTGCTTTTCCGCATGTAAGCAGCTACATCGAAATCATCAATTCGCTGACCAATTCAGGACAAGCCGAAGCGCAATTTAACTACTGGAACGAAGTAGTTGACAAATTGCTGTTCGACCAAAAGCGCGGCAGCTATAAAGACTATGATAACTTCATGAGTTTTTCTAAAAGTCTGTTTGAAAAGAATGCCATTTACGATTCGAAAGCCAAAACATGGGTTGCCTCCAATAAAGATTTTCGTTTGGGTTATGAAGACAAAAAACCCAAAGTAACTTTTGCCACCACTACTATTTATTGTTACAGTTCGCAGGATACACAAACCATCGAAAACACCACCGGCATTTTGTATCCTACCGAAAATATTTGGGAAGGCAACAAAGGGCGGGTAGATTGGTCGCGTGCGGGTTTGCCCGAAGTATATGCTGATATTTTGAAGCCCTACACGATTCGCTTAGACCAGTCTGAAATAAAAATTGACACCGTAACTTTTTATCACAAACAACTTTTCGACAAACCCCTTTTGGGCAGCTACAACGATAAAGTAATGACACAGCAGGGCACTCGCAGTTTCCCGCGGTTCAATTCTTTCGAAAACAATCTCGACATAGGCGACATCGGTCCCAACATCAAATACACCGGTGGGTTCATGATGCAGGGCAATAGTTTTTATGGTGCGGGCGATGAATACAACCCAGCCATTGTGAGCTTTTTTGACGATAAAGGAAAGCGGGTGCTTACGGCAAAATCCACACAGTTTTTGATTAAGAAAGGAGAAAGCCTGCAAGCCAATCGTGCGGAGATGTCGTTGTTGATGGGCAACGATTCTATTTATCATCCGGGGGTGCGCTTGATTTATCGCTTCGATAAAAAAGAATTGTCGCTTTATCGTGAAAGCAGTGGTATTGGCGCTGCTCCGTTTTACGATTCATATCACAAAAAGGAAATTCATACCGAAGCCATCATATGGAAACTGAACGAGCCAACCATTGATATGAAAATGATGACCGGTGGCGATAAGAATGCTATGGAAATTACTTCCGATAATTATTTTCAGAAAGGCGAAATAGAAAAATATCAAACCATCAAAGATTTCAGTCCGGTTCACATGCTCAATCGTTTTGCCGATGAAATAGGCTCCATGGATTTTTTGGCAGAAAGTTTTGCCAAGCGCTTAGATAAAGGTTATACCGAAAGCACCATAAAGAACTTGCTTTTCAAACTGATGGAAGATGGTTTTATCTTTTACGATAACTACACCGGAGTGATTACCGTGAATGACAAAACCAAAAACTATGTGCTGGCACATTCGGGCAAAGCAGATTACGACATCATCAAAATAAAATCGTTCAGCGATAAAAGCAACGCGAAAATAAATATCGAAACCAACGAAATGGAAGTGGCAGGGGTGAGCATGATTGCCTTGAGCGATAGTTCCAACGTATATATTTTTCCGAAAGAAAAAGGAATTATTATTAAAGAGAATCAGGACATGACTTTTTCGGGAACTGTGTTTGCAGGACGTATTGATTTTGAAGGAGCAGGTTTTGAATTCGATTACGATTCGTTCAAAATTGATATGACACAGTTGGCTTCCGCCACTATTAATATTCCTACCGGCAAAAAAGACAAACAAGGCGATGCCGAGTTTGTGCCTATGAAGTCGAAAATAGAAGGACTTACAGGCTTCCTGAATATTGACCATCCGAAAAACAAATCGGGTAAACAGCGGCTCGAGCGCTACCCTATTTTCACTAATCGCAACAAATCGTTTGTGTATTACGACAAAAAAGAAATCCGCGACAGCGCCTACAATCGCGAGAAATTTTATTTCGAAATAGACCCTTTTGAGTTTGATAGTCTCAACTCGTTCGACCCCTATCTTGCCGACCTGCATGGGCAATTAATTTCAGCCGGAATATTTCCCGATTTCAAAGAAGACCTGAAAGTGCAAGAAGACTTGTCGTGGGGCTTTCAGCGCGTTACACCCAAAGGCGGCTTCCCTATTTATGGAGGCAAAGGCACCTATACCGATTCCATTTTACTTTCCAACTCAGGACTTCAGGGGCGCGGTCATGTGAAGCATTTGTTTATTGATTTCAGTTCGAAAGATATATTCTTCATGCCCGATTCGCTCGATGCCGTGAGCGATACTTTTCTGATGCGCAAAGAAAAAATCGCAAATGTTACTTTTCCAATTGTGAAAGGCAAAGACAATTTCATTCACTGGCTACCCTACAACGATTCGATGTTTATTAAAACCCGCACCGAGCCGTTGTTGATGTATGAAGATGGTGCTACGCTTAAAGGCGATTTGCTCTTTACCCAAAAAGCGTTAACGGGCAACGGGCGCTTTGAATTTACGGAAGCTTCACTCGAATCGGATTTGTTTGCTTTCGCGGGCGATTATTTGCAGTCGGACACCATGAGCATGGAAATTAAATCTATCGGTGGCGACCAGGTTACTTTCAAAACACCCAACGTGCGCGGCACGGTGGACTTTGCCAAACGACAGGGAGAATTTAAAGCCAACAACGAAGATATTCCCACCGAGTTTGCCAATAACTTTTTCAAGACAAACATCAACGAATTTTTCTGGGATATGGACAAGAAAATTCTTGATTTCAAATCGCCACCCGGCAGTGAAGGAGCGTATTTCACTTCCACTCATGCGCAAAAAGATTCGCTGCGCTTCATGGCGAAGCGCGGCATTTTCGATATGACTTCTTCCATTATTAAAGTAGAAGACGTGTCGCGTTTTTATGTTGCCGATGCCGAAATTCAACCCGATAGCGCTAAAGCAACGATTCTTCCTGGGGGAAATATTGACACGCTTTACAATGCCGTGATTATTGCCGACACGCTAACTAAATATCATCGCATTTATGGCGCTACATTATATGTGGATGCCCGCAACAAATATTCAGGAACAGGCAAGTATGATTATCGTTTTGGCGACCTGCAACAAATTATCGAACTGAGTAAAATTGATGTGAAAGAAGACCAGAAAACAAGAAAGAAAAAAGCCTTCACCACTTTTGCCGAAGGCATGATTGAAGAAGAAGATAGTTTTAAAATTCATCCGCAAATAGATTTTAAAGGATTGGCAAGTTTCACCGCACAGGATACCGGTGTTACGTTCGATGGTTTTGCTAAAATGAAAATAGGCGAAGTGCAAACCGATTGGTTCAGCATGAAAGATACCATTGACCCGAAAAACTTTTTGTTGCATTATGTTTCGCCCGTAACGCCATCGGGCGACACGCTCACTGTCGGTTTTTCTTATACCTTTTATACCGATACGCCCGGTCTTTATATGCGCCTCATGACTCCAAAAAAGAATGCCGAAGACCATTCGCTCTTTGCCACCACGGGAGTCATCAAGCACGATGCGATGGTAAATAAATATCGTTTTGGTAATGAAAATAAAATAGTGAATGCTGCGCCCAAAGGAAATGTAGTGGTGTTTGATGAAAAGAAAAAAACTTTAACTGCCGAAGGAAGGGTGGATTTGGGTTTGGAACTACGTCCGGTAACTGTTGTTTCGAGCGGCACCATTTTGCACGAAATAGATTCGAACAAGAAAACGCTGCAACTGCTTTTGGGCATGAATCTTCCGATAGAAAAAACATTGATGGCGCAGTTTGCTTCCGAAGTAAATTCTTACAGTTTCGATAAGCCGAATGTTGATTTGAACAGCTCCTGGTTCGAAGCAGCTTATGCCGAAATGTTCAGCGACAGAGGCTACAAAAGCAAACTCGAAGAATTGCGCAAAACCGGAACCATTCCTTTGCCGAAAGAAATGCAATCGAATATTGTATTCAGTAATCTTACTTTGCTATATGATGCCGATTTTCAGATTTATCGTTCGGTGGGTCCTATTGGCGTGGCATACATTGGCGAAACACCCATCATGAAAATGCTCACCGGTTATGTTGAATTCGGGCAGCGTAAATTCAACGATTTCTTTCACATCTATATCGAATCAACATTCGATGATTGGTTTTATATTTCTTGCCAGAACAATACCATGCAGATGATTTCTTCCAAAGAAGATTTCAATAAACTGCTGGCTGCCGTGCCTGCCGCCAAAAGGCAAATTCCGTTAACGAAAGACAAAAAGTATTTCTTCTTATATACTATCGGAAGCCCTGCCGCCAAAGAATCGTTTTTATATAGGGCACGAATGATTGCTGAAGGAAGAAAAACCACAGGCGATGAAGGCGAAGAATTTTTCCTGAATCAGGAATTAGATGCCCTCAAAAAACAATTGCTGCAAGATGAAGAATTTGTTCCGAAAGATGTAGAATATGACGCGCTGCCATCTCTATTATTCGGACCAATGGATGATGATGACAGAGAGCCGCCAATGGACCGGGAAACACCCGATGAAGAAAAACCGGTGATTGAAGAACCAAAAGGAAAAAGTAAAGGGAAAGCCAAAACCGCTGCTGAACCCAAACCGGAAGAAGAGCCTTTGCCCATGTTTATGTTTGATAAACCTGAAGAGCCTAAGAAGGAAGAGCCTGTGAAAAAAGATGAGCCTGCGCGCGAAGAGCCGCCTATGGTAGATGAGGAGCCTCAGCCCGAACCCGAAGCCAAACCCGCAAAAAAAGAAAAAGCCCCCAAAGCTCCCAAGCCTTCAAAAGAACCTGAACCTGATATGAGCAATGAGCCTCCTGTTCATCCTGAAGTTGCCCCTCAGCCTGTTAGCGAAGAGCCTCCCATGAGCAATCCTGATTATGTTGAAGAAGAAGATTCCGGCAAGAAGAAAAAGAAGAAGGAGTGAGTGACACACGAACTTGAGTATAGGAAAATTAAGCAATCTCAGGGGCATTGGTTCCGAGGATTTACAAAGCAGGCAAAGGCTATAAATACCCTCCCTTTTTTCGCGGACCTTTAGTGAAATGGATGATGAAATGCAAATTCTACAAAAACAATTGAACCCAATTCAATAAAAAAAGCCCCGAAAAAATTTCGAGGCTTTTTTATCAAAAAGTTGAAAAATCAATTGTTGTAAATCTGGTCAATCACCGAGCCGTATTTTTCCAGTATTACTTTGCGTTTGATTTTCATGGTGGGTGTCAATTCGCCACCATCTATAGTCCATTCGTTGGTAAGCAGTTTGAATTGTTTTACCTGCTCTACTTTTCCGAAGTTTTTATTGAATACTTCAATTTGCGCCTGATACTCTTTAAGCACTTGCGGATTGGTGAGCAACTCATCTGTTTTGCTGAACGAAACATTATTTTTCGAAGCCCAGTCTTTCAGATTGTCGAAAGAAGGAACAATGAGTGCGGCAACAAATTTCTGATTTTCGCCCACTACCATAATCTGCTCTACTAAAGGACTTTCTTTCACTTTGTTTTCAATTACCTGTGGCGCAACATATTTCCCGCCCGAAGTTTTGAAGAGTTCTTTCACGCGGTCGGTTATTTTCAAAAATTTGTTTCCGTTATACTCCACAAAAGTGCCCACATCGCCCGTGTGCAACCAGCCGTCAGCGTCAATGGTTTGAGCCGTAAGGTCGGGGCGTTTGTAGTAGCCCATCATTACGTTGGGTCCTTTGGCACAAATTTCGCCTTCGCCCGCAGCCATGCCTTCGCGATGGTCTAATTTCACTTCCACGCCATTAATCACCTGCCCAACGGTGCCCAAATAAAATTGTCCTTTTTCAATTTTATTAACGGTAATTACAGGCGATGATTCGGTTTGTCCGTAGCCCTGACGCACTTCAATACCGCCCGCGGTAAACACTTTTTCCAAACGAGCCTGCAAAGCGGCAGCGCCTGTTACAATGCCTTCAATTCTGCCGCCCAAAGCTTCTTTCCATTTGCTGAAAATAAGTTTGCGCGCAATGGTAAGTTGAATATTATACCACAAACCGTTTTCGCCCTTATCGTCAAATTTCAATCCGAGCTCCAAAGCCCAGAAGAAAAGTTTGCGTTTAACACCGGTAAGTTCCAAACCTTTGGCAACAATTTTATCATACACTTTTTCTAAGAGGCGCGGCACCGAAGTGAAGAAATGCGGGCGCACTTCTTTAAGGTTATCGCCAATAGCTTCAAGGCTTTCGGCATAATATATAGAAGCGCCTGCGGCAAAGTAGCAGTATATTACCATACGTTCAAAAATGTGGCACAAAGGCAAAAAGCTCAACACGGTTTTTTCATTAGTAACCGGAAGCAATTGGATGGTTGCGCGCACATTGCTGGCGATGTTATTGTGCGAAAGCATAACCCCTTTGGGCGTGCCCGTAGTGCCCGAAGTATAAATGATGGTGGCAAGTTGGTCGGGCTTCACATCCGCTTTAGCTGCTTCCACTTTTGCTTGCAAAGAAGTATCATCGCCCAATTTCAAAAACTCTTCCCAGTGGGTGCCGCCTTGTCCTTGTTCGAAAATATAAATGCCTTTCAGCGTAGGCACTTTGCTTTTGATGGCTTCCATTTTTTTCAATAAGCCTGCATCCGACACAAATACTAATTTCACTTCGGCATCATTAAAAATAAATTCGTAATCGCTCTCGCTGATGGTAGGATACACCGGCACATTAATAGCTCCCACTTGCAACATGCCCATATCGCAGAAATTCCACTCCGGTCGGTTGTTGGCAGAAATCAGCGCTACTTTATCATCTGCTTTTATTCCGTAAGCAATGAGTGCGCGGCTGAAGCGGTCGGAAATATCTTTCACTTCCTGAGTAGAATATTTTTTCCATTCGCCATTCACTTTGCTGGCAAGGCAATCAGCCTTAGGGAAATTTTTCAACTGATATTCGAGAATATCAAA
Organism: uncultured Chitinophagaceae bacterium; assembly: GCA_964518215.1. Classification (GTDB taxonomy): domain Bacteria; phylum Bacteroidota; class Bacteroidia; order Chitinophagales; family CAIOSU01; genus CAYSGX01. Next base: position 21,786 of record CAZFFP010000018.1, on the reverse strand, counting down.
AAGCCTTGTGTATTCCATGGTTTCTTTTTTTAGGTTTTGTTTGTTGCAAATTAAATTTCGGGGGTTTGAGGAGTTCCGGCCACCAGAGTTACTTCAAACTCGATATCGTTGCTGATGGCTTTGTCTCCAAGATTTTTGAAGAACGATTCAGAACCGTATTGCACATTCCACTCTGAGCGATCAATAATGAATTTGGCTTCAGCCTGAATAACTCCCAAGAGATGGGTAACTCTTGCAGGAAAAGTTATGGGCTTAGTCACGCCTTTAATGGTAAGATTGGCTTTGATATTAAACTGTAATTCATCGCCTTCTTCGGCATATTCAGAACCGGCAATTTCCAAGACGGCAGTAGGATAAGTTTCTACTTCAAAAAAGTCGGGAGACTTGAGGTGCCCAACCAAATCCATCAGTTTCTCGGTGCCTTTCAGGTCATCATTATCAATAGAAGTCATGTCAATAACCACTTTCCCTCCGGTAATGATATTGCTTCCGGTATTTATCCAAAGCGTTCCTTGCGAAACTTTAACCGAGCCGTAATGATGCTTATCAATAATCTTATTCTGTCCATGCCATTTTACGGTAGTTGCTTCTGTGTTCACAGGTAAAGAGCTTCCCACAGGTTCTCCAATGGTGAAAAGTTCTTTTTCGGTTTCAGAAGCAATATCTCCTTCCGTATCATTTCCTTTTCCGCCCGATTGTCCGCACGACCACATCATAGCGGCTATTGCGGTTAATACTAAAAACATGTTTTTCATATCGTTGAAGTTTTGGTTTATAAATGTAAAAATTATCAATTCACCTTGCGGTGTCCTACCCACACAAATCTTTTATTGATGAATTCGGGGTTGGTATAACTCGCATTACCTGCCGGATTGCCGCCTGTTACATGAAAATCGGAAAAAGCTGCGTGTTGGTTTACCCAAATAGGTCCGCTTAGGTTGAACGAAACAGGAGTGAATGCGCTTTCCATCGTTTCTTCAATTTTCTCCATAGTGGCGGCATCGGTAGTATATGCGGCACAAGTAATGGCTCCGTGTTTGCTTGCCATTTCGTGTGCCAATCGAATAGATTCGTCTGTACCTTTTGTTTTCACGATTAATACAATCGGTCCGAACATTTCTTTTTCATAAATCACCATTTGTTCGGCATCTACTTCGAGAATGGTGGGCGTGCAGATTCTTGCTTTTTCAAATTCGGGATTCACAATCGAATTGGAGGAGAGCGCCACTTTTGCTCCTGTGCTTCCGGCATTTTGTGCGCGGTGCAAAGTAGCCTCGTTTTGTATGGCGCCTAAAGTGCCCGGACCGGCTTTGGGGTTGTTCACCAAACCACTCACGGCTTCTTTAAATTTAGTAACCACTTCTTCGTAAGGCACCAATGTGTCGCCACTTTTTACTCCGGTAGCCGGTATGAAGAAATTTTGAGGGGCGGTACACATTTGTCCGCTGTAAAGCGAAATAGAAAATGCCAGATTGCCCAAGGTGTCGTTCAAATCTTTAGTTGAATCCAAAATAACAGAGTTCACTCCGGCTTTTTCAGTGAATACGGTTTTGCCCGAAAGCGACTCGATATAATTACCAAACACACTGCTTCCGGTATAGTCAATCAGTTTTACATCGGGGTGTTCTGCCAAATCTTTGGTGATGAGTTTTTCGCTCGAATCCACCGCCAACTGCACCGTGTTAGGGTCGTAGCCATAGTGTTGCAATGCTTTCTGAATTTCTGCCACTACAATTGCAATAGGCAATACTGATTTAGGATGCGGTTTAATAATCACCGGATTACCTGTAACTAAACTTGAATACACGGCAGGCACGGTGTTCCAAACCGGAAAAGTAGAGCAGCCAATCACCAGCGAAACACCTTTTGGAATGGCTTTAAAAGTTTTGTCTAAAACTACATTGAATTTGCCCATAGGTTTTTCCCAAGTTACCTGATTGGGAAAACGGGTGAGTTCCTGATAGCCCAATGCAAGCGACTCAAGAGCACGGTCGTTGCTGTGCGGACCTGATGCCTGAAACGACATCATGAATGCCTGTCCGGTGGTATGCTGTGTGGCATAAGCAATTTCGAAAAATCGGTTTTTAATTCTTTCCAAAGAATCTACCAATACTTCTGCTCTGTCGTCAACGCTCACATTTTTCCAAAGCGCACCGGCTTTGCGTGCATTGGTAATAAGAGTTTCTACCGCAAACACGGGGTATTTCACTCCGAGCGGTTCGAGCGTATAGGGTGACATTTCTTCACCTGAACTACCATTGCTGTTGGTTTGCAGCAGTTCGTTATAAGGTTGATTTTTCATTTTTTCGAACCACTCTAAGCCTTTCTGCGGTGCATCTTCCCCATAGGGCTTAGGGTGTTCGGGATATTGCGCGAAAAATGTGCGTTCGCGAATTGCCTTAATGGCATTGTCAATAATGTTTTTGTATGCTTCTTGTAGTGCCATGTTGATTGTTTTGGGATGGCTAAAATAAGGATAGCAGAACGGTTTACCAAAAAAGCCGTCTGTTACATTTAAATACACATCAGTAATAATCAACTGATGATGAAAACTTGCTAATGCCGTATTTTGCAATTCATCATCAAGTATGAGCCGAAAAATTCGGGTTAAATATGAATGAGAGCGTTATAAATATCTTTATTGCTGTATTACACTTTTGCGATCGACTTTTGAAAATACCTCCCCAACGCCCACAACGGAAACACGTTTCTGTAAGCCGTGTAGGTTATCATGCAATTCAGATTGAACACGCCCGAAATACCACCCTGCTGCCAGTCGCCATTGGGTTGTTGTTGGGTTAATAAAAAGCGAATGCCTTTATCAATAATTTCCTGCTGTGGAAATTTTGCAGCCATGAGGGTGAGTAATGCCCAGGCGGTGTTTACCACCTGCGAATGTTGGTGAGGCACATGTTCTTTTTGCACACACGATAAATATGATTCGCCCCAGCCGCCATCTTCTTTTTGATTAGCTACTAAAAAATCGCAGGCTTTTTTCACGGCTTCATCTTGCGCATAACCTTTCGAGCCGGCAGCCATTAATGCCTCTACGCCAAACCAGGTGCCGTAGGTAAAACAAACAGCCCAAGCACCTTCCCATCCGCCTTCTTCACCCTGACGATTTCTGATAAACCGCTCGCCTTTGGCAATAGCTTTTTCAATTTCGTTTTTTCTGAAAGTTGAATCGTGCTGCCGGAATTTTTGCAAGGCTTGCATACAGGCTGAAGAACATTCTGTCCACGAATAATCAACCATAATTTTTCCGAAAACACCTGAAGGATTCAACACTTCCAACCAAGCAGGTGCGCGTTGCAATTCATACGTTGCCCAGCCGCCATCGGGGTTTTGAAACGAGAGCAATAAATCAACCGCTTCTTTGTAAAGTGACGAGGGACCGGGGACGGGGGACGAGTGAAGATTTACGTTTGATGTTTCCTTTTGAAAAGCTAAAACAGTTTTCAGTCCTTCGGCTGTGCAATCGGTAATAGGCCAGCCATGTTCTAAAGTGGAGAAGGGCCAACCGCCCACGGAATCGTGACGGAAGAATTTTTTGTGATGGCGCACCTCTTCTTTAATTTGCGATTGCTGCACATAACGCAACGCCTTTTGTGCCGTTTCGGGAAAATGCTGTTGCATATTGCCTTCCAGCAAAGCCTGCGAAGCAAAGGCTGTGTCCCACAATTGCGAGCCGTTGTAGCCATTCATTTTCATGCCGTCTTCTGCCACCCACAAATAGTCATTCCATCGCTCCACATGCTTTTGAAACTGCACTGAATTTTTTCCATAACGATGCCATACGGCTAAAGAATTAATCACCTGATTCACGGGACCAATATTTACATAATTGGTTTGGTCATCTTCCGCATCAATATAACTCATGCAAAAGTCCAAAGCCTTTTTTCGCAGCGAGGTGTTGGCATTTTTTTCATACACATTCAGTAGCTTGTATAAGCCTTTCAGCAAAGGCTTCATGGGCGCATATTCATCTACTTTGGCAACCTTGTTTCGGGCACTGCTCCAGTTGATTTTATCATAAGGTTCAGTGTAAAGTTCTTTGCGCAGCTCATGTGTAAGCGCAGTTTCTTTGGCTTTCAGTTTTGCACCATAACAATAGCTCATGGGCAAATACACCATGCGTGTGTGGCACCAGTATTTCGATGGGTGAAAGGGCAACGTTTCGGGCAGCAACCACATTTCGGGAATCAGCGTATTGCAACCTTCCCATTCATATACGCTCAATGCACTCAAATAAAATTTACCCCATGAGGGAATGCCCGTGGCACCACCATGCTGATGAATCCACACACGGGCTTTCTGCATTTCAGGTGCATCGGCTTTCATGCCCAAAATGCGCAACGCCACATATTGCAGTATAGTGCCAAACAAAGTTGAGTGCCCTTCAATATGCATGCCCCAGCCCCCATCTTCATTCTGATGATTGAGCATGTAGCGTTGCATCAACGCGTGATGCACTGCGGAAAAAGATGTTTCGGTAATATGCGATACGATAATTAATCCTGGAAGTAAAAAATGAGGCCCGCCATAGTCGCCCGTCCAGTTGCCATCGGATGTTTGTAGTTGGCTGTAAAAATGCCAACCCTTCATCAAAGCATTTTCTATTTCATTTTCCGAAGAAAAAATAGGTGTTTCATTATTCGCTGTTGATGCCCTGTAAACCTTATCAGCCGAGTTGGGGTTTTGTTTTTTGTTGAAGAAAAAAGCTTTGCTCATTGCTTCAATCAGTGGCTTTGCCGCTTCACTTTCCCAATCTAAATGTTTGAATTTTTCAGGCGGAAAAAAATGCCAAACCTGTCTTCCGTTTTTAGTGTGGAGTTGCCACCACGTAAAATAATTTTCAGTGGCGCATTTTATTTTTTCAGAATCTACTTCTGCTGTGATTTGCATGATGCAAAAGTATTTCAGCGTTCATCAAACTGTGCATCGGCTAAGTCCTAAATGAAAATATTACGCATACCTATTTAGCTGAAAAACAAGGCTATAGTAAAGTTGGGACGAAGTTGTGTGGAATGTTAATCCCAAATTGTTCTTACAAATTTTGAAGCTCTGATTTTTGGGTCGTTGGTAATCAACTCAAGAGACAACTCAGAAGCAACCCCCGCTATCAACCGGTCATGAAGTTCAGGGATATCATTAATCATAAATGCTTTTTTCACAGAAGAAAACTGAATCGGACAGGTTTGAATGTTCTTGTGATTTTTTAAATAGATTTCCAATTTTTCAATACTACATTCAATCCGATTCTTTTCAGACAAATACGCAAGTTCTGCTACCACCAAAGAGGGAATAAAAATCTCAGCAGAATTGTCTTCAGCTTTTTCGAAAATGTTTTTGACTTTTTGTGGAAGTTTTCGTTTTTCGAGCCTCAGCACAATTGCCATAGTGTCTGAAACAAAACTATTCATGAGGGAATTGAGTTTTGTAATTGTCAAATTCACTTTCCAAATGAGTGGTTTCAGATTTTGACAAATTATCAGAATGTGTGGCAGATGGTGATTTGCTGTTCTTTTTCAGTTTTACACTTTGAATGAAATCCAATACTTCTTTCATTGCCTCTTTCGGCAAACTGCTCAACTGAGTGATAATTTCTTTTTGAAGTTGCGAAGTGTTCATAACCGGATTATAGCAAATATAACGAAATCAGTTGTCAATAGTTTCCATAAATCATCTGCTAACAGCCATTCTTTAGTATGTATATGTCATCAGGATATTTGGGGAGGCAATATCAACTTTTTACTTCTCTCCCATACTCTTCTTATACTCCGAAGGTGTTTGTCCCGTAATATTTTTAAAAATATTGTGGAACGATGATTTAGAGTTGAAGCCACAATCGAATGCAATGGCAAGCAAAGTCAGGTGGTCGTAATCGGTGTCGGTGGCTCTGCGCTTAAACTCTTCCACCCGATATTCATTAATGAAATTGAAAAAGTTTTTGTGCAACCCCGTATTGATAATATAAGTGAGATGATGCTTGGGAATATTCACTTTTTCTGAAAGTTCCTGTATGGTGAGTTCGGGATTAAAATAGGGCTTAGACTTATCCATATAAGCCAGCAATTTTTTAATGCCCGCCTGCAAATCTTCATCATTCAGCAAAGGCTTTTTGGTTTGCTCAACTGATGTTGCAGTCTCGTTTTTGGCAGATTCGGAATTTGTTTCGGCTGAAGCGATTTTTGTTTCTGAAACTACGGAAGCTTCATCTTCATCGGAAGCGCTTTCGGTAACACGTAATCGGGAGATGCGCACCAAACGTTTTTCACGCAGCGTATAATAACTCACCGAATATGCCAGTATAATCAGCCCGGTGCTCGACAGGTAATCTATGTTGATTATCAACTCGAAACTGAAAGCGTTCACCGCGCCCGCAATGATGTAGAGTCCGTGAGTAATCGTGTATAAAATAGCGATGAAACGCATCCACAGAATTCTGCGTTTGCCCGATTCGAAAGAAAACTTTTCTCGGAAATTTTTGAGAAACTCGCGAATCTGCATAAAAGTAAGCGCAGAATAAACCGCTATCGAAATGATGAACGTGATGGCAAACACCATGCGTGCCCACAGGTATTCATCGTGCTGAAAAAAATCTGCTCCGGTGAAACTGATTTCTTCGCGGAAAAAAATAAAATATGCCAGCGTGTAAATCAAAAACGGAACAAAATGTTTCAGGTCGGAAATTTTGAAACGTTTGTCTTCATTGGCAAGAAAGCGGGTATATAAATAAAGAAACGGACCAAACGTGAGCGGAATCAAACCTTCGGAAAACCCCGCATCGAAATATTCTTCGTGAAATTGCTCGGCAATCGTTACTAAAAATTTCACTGCCATCACGCTGAGCCACCACGTCATGAGGCGTTCGTGTGTGCGCCTTTTGTTGAGAGTCAACATGACAAACGCGGCAAACACACACTGCGAAAATCCTATATATAGCAGACCTTCATACATAGGGCGATTACTTTTTGGTTACGGGCAATGTGGAGTGAGGCGCAGCCACCCGTTCCCAATGTTTGGTTTTGCTCAAAAACCAAAACCACCACCAATATCCTTTAATATAGAGTTTGTCGTTTTCGTCCAACCACATTTTGCCGTGATACTCGGTGCCGTTGTCGAAGTTATAAATGATTCCGTTTTTCCATTCCAGATTTTTTTCGTCATAGCGATAGCCGTAGAGAATATCCATACCCACAATTTGTTGCGAGCGCAGGTTTACATTGCTGTTGCGCACATCGCGCTTGTCGTTGCCGAGGGCATCTAAGGAGTCGCGCATCCACACCACTTTACCGCGCGTGTAACCCGCGTTGTCGTCATAAATCTGAATAATGATGGTTTTGCTGTCGTTGGTCCAAAAGCCGTGAATGGCTTTGCGTGTGTGGCGCTCGTTGGGAGCGGCATACAACACCGAGCAGAACAAAACAGCAACCAATAGTGCCGAAAAAAATTTCATGAATTATAGATTTGGTTTTCAAAAATAGCTTTTCAGCATACAATCATTTTTCCGAATGCTCCTAAGCAAGTCCCAACTTCGCCATACCACCTGTTCCAAATAAGTTAAAAAGCCCTGTTGCTTTTTGATTTTCAGCAAGTTAGCAAGTTAGGACAAAATGATTTTCGGCAGGGTAATATAAAGGCTGATTACTGAAGACTCAAGGCTGAATTGGATTGCTTCACTACACTTTGTTCCGCTCGCAATGAACGATTACTCTCGGTTTGTGCTCAGAAGCTACAATCAATAAGTCATTGCGAGGAATTGCGAAGCCAGTAGCGTTGCATGACGAAGCAATCTCCTAAAGACTGATTTTAAATTTATAAAGTCATAACTAAAAGCTAATTTGCTATCGGAAAACGGAAATGTATATAATTGCTTCAAGCTATGGCTCAATTCGGAGGCGCAGTTTATATAATGACTAATCACACAAACACAGTTCTATATACGGGTGTTACTGCAAACCTTTTGAAAAGAGTTTACCAACATAAAACTCATGAATTTCCAAACAGTTTCACTTCAAAATACCATTTAACCAAATTGGTTTACTATGAAAGTTTTAACCGAATTGAAGAGGCAATTGCAAGAGAAAAACAAATAAAATCCGGCTCAAGAGCAAAAAAAGAACTTCTGATAAACAGCATGAATCATGAGTGGAGAGATTTGTATGACGACTTATCTTAACTTACCGTCATTGCAAGTAATTTTCGTAGCGTTGAGCGTAGCATGTCGAAGCAATCTTTTGAAAGCTGAATTCTTATGGCTGATTTCTGATTTATCCGTTGGATGGTAGAAGTTAGGGTAATTGCGAACTTACGGCTTATAGCTAAAGGCTAAACAGATTGCCACACTACACTTTGTTCCGTTCGCAATGACGATTACTCTTTGTTGGTGCTCATAAGCCTCAATCAGTCGTCATTGCGAGGAATTGTGAAGCCTTTAGCGCAGCATGACGAAGCAATCCCCCACATACGCTTCATTCAAAAATTATCCGGTAATAGACGTTTTGATTTAATGCAATGATTAATACTGCAAAACATAAGCATACAATTGATGTATAAGCGGTATTATAAATAGTTGTGAAGGTGTGTATATTTGAGCGTCAGGCAAAATTTTATGAGACACTACATTTACATTTTATTACTCTTGACATTCTGTTCCTATGATAGAAAAATAAATAAAGATATTGACAGTGTTCAACGTAAAGACAGTTTACTAAAGAATTCATTTATCATTAAATCGGATATTTCTCAAACAAGTCCTTTTTTAGACAATTCCTTATTCAGCTACAACGCAACATCTCCATATAAGTTTGGCGACACAGTTTACTCTCAAGAAATAGACATTTTTTTAAAAAATTATCCAAGTGACGGGACGACTTTTGGTGATATGAGAAGCTACTATCATGCAACTGAAAAGCTCGACACAATAATTCAAGTTGTTTATGAAAAAATCTATCAAAAACTAAAAACCGACCAAGACAAGAAACTATTCAAAACATCGCAGGACGATTGGAGAACATATTTCACAAGTGAGACATTATTTCTACACGAATTATATTGGACTAATGAAAGAGAGTATGGGTTTGGACGTGAACATTCAATAACACAAGCACAATGGGTATTCCAAGTAGCCAGACAGCGCTTAATTCTTTTAAAGAATATTGATGAACAGATATATACTGATGAAGACATTAAGTAATGCTGATAAAGAATACATCGCTTATCAGCCGTTAGACACAAATGGCGATGAACCCGTTATGACGGGACAAGTCTGATTTCTGAAGACTGAAATAGATTGCTTCGCTCCACTTTGTTGCGCTCGCAATGACGATTACTCATAGTTTGTGCTCTTAAGCTACAATCAATACGTCATTGCGAGGAATTGCTTAGCCATTAGCGCAGCATGACGAAGCAATCCCTCAACCAATCGAACCATACGCTTCATTCAAAAATCATCCGGAAATAGACTTTTTGATTTAATGCAATGATTAATACTGCAAAACATAAGCATACAATTGATGTATAAGCGGTATTATAAATAGTTGTGAAAGTGTTTATATTTGGGAGTTATGCGTCATTTTAAAAGATAATGCTACGAAGAACAATAACATTTATAGCAATTGCTTTTTTACTATAAACTGCGGACAGAAAACAAATACAGAACAGACAAATATGACAGTCGAACAGAGATTTATAGAATGGCTTGAGAATATCAATAATTCTGAAAAAATTGATAGTTCTATTATTGGTTTCAACTTTGGTCTTTTTGAAGCAACAGACGGATTTGAAATGTATTTGATTGGCTCAAAAACATTTGACATAGATGATGAAGATTGGGCAACGAATGTGGACTTTGAACCTAAACACAAATATTTTCAGTTTGGAAAAGACTTATCGGCAGATAAAGATTGGCAAGACATTCAAAATTTTTCTGAGAAACTTGTAAGTGAATATGTTAACTCGAGTAGGTTTAAGAATTCAATATTTGCAAATGCAAAAGGCATTACAACAGGGTTTGACGATGGAAATCTAACTCTAATTAAAGCCAATGATTGACTTCGTACAATTCCTAAAGTTGCCTGTTGCATAATCGCCAACAATAGCCCATTCCCCAAGTCCAAATTCCTCTATTCACACCTTTTTTATTTCGCTAAACAGTTTTGTTAAAAACTGATTTTCAGTTGGTTAGAAAGTTTGGACATCCTGTTGCCCAACCATCGCTTTTCTGATACCCTGCGTATAACGCACACGAACATTTTTGCTTCAAATATTTTCAGCCATGTTCAATTTTCTCCTGCTTCAATTGCCTCCCAATTTTAGCGAATGGAAGGCGCTTTACCATATCAGGTTCGGCAGCTATGCCGTTCAGCCTGTTAAAAAAAACCTCGATGTGCTGGCACACGAAATGGCAGATATGGAGTTTTGCTACGCGGCATTAGAAAAAGTATCGCGCTCGTTTGCGGTGGTCATCAGGCAGTTGCCCCACGAGTTGCGCAATCCCGTTTGCCTTTTCTATCTCACCCTGCGCGGTCTCGATACCATCGAAGACGATATGCGTTTGCCGGCAGTTCAAAAAACCGAACTGCTTCTGAATTTTCATCGGGAGTGCTCCAACGAAAAACTTTCGCTGCACCATATTGGCGACCAACCAGAGTATCGCCACCTGCTGCAACACTATTACAAAGTTGCCCGCGCTTTCAATCTTTTAGATAAAAAATATCAGCAGGTAATCCGCCACATCTGCCAAAAAATGGGAGAGGGCATGGCAGAATTTTCCGAAAGAAAAGTAGAAACCCTTGATGATTACAACCGCTACTGTCATTACGTGGCGGGTTTGGTAGGGCAAGGCTTGTCGGGCTTGTTTGCCGCATCGGGTCATGAAGATGCGCGACTCAAAAACCAGTTGTTCATTTCCAATGAAATGGGTTTGCTGTTGCAAAAAACCAATATCATCCGCGATTATCACGAAGACTTGTTGCAAGGCAGAATTTTTCTTCCCGAAGAAATCTGGAGCGAATACGGAACAACCTTCGACAGCTTTTCGAATAATCCAACGCATTCCAAAAGCCTCGACTGCTGGGTGGCTTTGGTGAACGATGCCTTGCAGCATATTCCGCATTGCCTCGATTATCTGCGACTGCTCAGAAACGAGCAGGTGTTTCGCTTTTGCGCCATTCCGCAAATGATGGCTTTTGCCACGCTTGCCGAAGTTTACAACAATACCGAAGTTTTTTGCTCCAATGTGAAAATCAGAAAAAGTCTTGCTGCGAAATATATTGTCGAAACCCAAGACATGACTCATGTAACCGATGCGCTGGAAGCCGCTATGAAAAAAATAGAATCGAAACTTCAGCCTTCACTCAGCAATACAGAACAAACCAGAATTATCATCAGTCAAATCAGAGCCGCGCTGTATGAGCCGCAGCAATATCGCTGGGAAAATCCCGAATTCGTTTCACCCCTTCAAACCGTTTAACCATGCCAAAAACCAACCACGACTTACAACCTTTTTGGAGCCACACGCAGGTTTGCATTGCCGGAGCCGGAGTGGCAGGAGCCGCGCTCGGAATTTATCTGGCGAAAAACGGCATACGTGTTACCATTATCGAAAAAGAATGGAGCGAGCAGCAGCGCATAGTGGGCGAATTGTTGCAGCCCGATGGCGTGGAGCAACTGAAAAAAATGGATTTGGAACACACGCTCGATGACATGGATGCGCAACCGATTTATGGTTATGCCATTTTCAACGGCAACGAAAAAATAAAAGTGGAGTATCCGCAGAGCGCTACGCAAAATCAATTCACGGGCAGAGGTTTTCACAACGGAAAATTTTTGCAGAATCTTCGCCACAGTTTGATTTCCACTCCGCATGTGGTGTGCGAAAGAGGCGAAGTGTGCGGCTTGGCTCAAGAACAAAATCGAGTATCAGGTTTGCTTTTCAAAAAATCTGAAAAGAGCGAACCGATAGTTGCACCCGCAGATTTAACGGTGGTTGCCGATGGCATTTTTTCTGCTTTCAGAAATGAACTTTCAATGCCCGAAAAAGAAGTGTCGGGTTATTTCATCGGAATGATTTTGAAAAACACACAATTGCCCGTGCCGCACTACGGGCATGTGTTTACCGGTGGCGCTACACCTGTTTTGGCATATCCTATCGGCAGCGATGAAATCAGAATTTTAGCTGATTATCCGGGCAGTGAAGCGCCCCGCAGAGGTGAGTCTTTGAAAAATTATTTGCGCCAGTTGGTGGGTGCGCAGTTGCCCGCTTCTATGCACGCGGCATTCGAAGCGGCATTGGAAGAAAACAAAATGAAGTTTATGCCCAACCACCGTATGCCTGCCAACCCAACTATGAAGCAAGGTGCGGTATTGATTGGCGATGCGCTCAATATGCGACATCCGCTTACGGGTGGCGGCATGACTGTGGCGCTCACCGATGTGCGCTTGTTGGGTGATGAAATTATTGCTGCTTACCAAAAGCATTTTCAGCAGAAAGAAAATATACAGGAGTTGTTGAACCAAGCAGTGCTGAATTTTTATGAGCAAAGAAAAAAGCAAAACGCAAGCATCAATATTTTGGCAAACGCGCTGTATGAAGTTTTCAAAAATGAAGCGTTGAAAAAAGCCTGTGTAAGTTATCTCGCGCAGGGAGGCGATTACGCACAAGGTCCGGTGTCGTTGCTTTCGGGCATCAACCGCAATACCGATACTTTGATGCGTCATTTTTTTGCGGTGGCTTTGCACGGAGGAAAAAATACTTTCAGCCTACTGAATTTTTCAAAAATGAAAGATGCTTACACCATGCTGCGCGATGCGGTGAATATTGTTGCTCCGCTTTTGAAAGATGAAAAACCGCGAACATCGTTCACTACTGTTGTGGAAGTGGCACAACAGTTCATGGGCAACAGCAAGAAGGAAGATGAAGTGAAAGAAGTTTTGAAA
>CAZFFP010000018.1:0-8744 GCA_964518215.1 uncultured Chitinophagaceae bacterium | reverse complement strand
ACGCAATTCCTCACAATGACGAAAAAACAAAAACACTAAACACCCCATCATGAAACTCACCGCCACCCTCACCCGCACCGAACTGCTGCACTACTACGAGCAGCAGCACCACAATATTGCATACAACCGACAACCTGCCGAATTATATCATGCTGTGAAACACATTATGAGCATCAAAGGCAAGCGCATCAGACCTTTGCTTTTGTTGTTGGTAAACGACATGTTTGAAGGCGATTTGAACGAAGCGGTTCACACCGCGCTGGCTTATGAGATGTTTCACAATTTCACTCTTGTGCATGACGACATCATGGACAATGCTGATGTGAGGCGCGGTATTCCTACCGTTCACAAAATTTATGGGCAAAGCACCGCTATTCTCACGGGCGATGTGATGTTACTGTATGCTTATAGGTTTTTTGAAAAAATTGAACCCGAACATTTTCAACCGGCTTTAGAAATTTTCAACAAAACCGCCATCGAAATCATGGAAGGGCAGCAGATGGATATGAATTTCGAAAAACTGGAAACAGTGAGCGAAGCCGACTACCTGAAAATGATAGCACTTAAAACATCGGTGCTGTTGGCTGCTGCCGCGCAAACCGGTGCGCTCTTAGCCGATGCAGATGCCACCGAACAACAACTGATGAATCAATTTGCGCTGCATCTCGGTTTGGCTTTTCAAATCAAAGACGATTACTTAGATGCCTTTGGCGATGCCAAAAAAGTGGGTAAACGCATAGGTGGCGATATTCTTCAGGATAAAAAAACTTATCTGCAAATTGTGGCGGGGCAACAAGCCGATGACGAACAAAAAAAATACCTGCAACAAGCCCGGCAACTTTCGGGCGAAACAAAAATCAGCCGCACCCTCGAACTGTTTCGCATCTTAAACGTGCAACAAAAAACTCAGGAGAAAATGAACAGCTTCTACCAAGATGCACTACATTATTTGGAACAAATTGCCCTTTCATCTGATAGAAAAAAATCGCTGAAAGATTTTGCCGAAGATGTGTTTGTAAGGGAGTTTTGAGTGCAGGAGAACAGAATAGTTAAAGAATTTTATAAAACCATGACTATCCTTTTCATCTTTGCGCTCTACCTTTAACCCATGAATCTTGCTGCGCAGATAAAACATTTGATTGCCAAAGATTTGTTGCTCGAATGGCGACAGAAATATGCGTTGGGCGGTATTGTGTTGTATGTGTTGGCAACGGTGTTTGTCATCTATATTTCGTTGGCACAGGAAAATGCTTTGGAAAGCCTCGAAAAACGTATCTGGAATATTTTGTTTTGGATTACTATTTTATTTTCGGCAGTAAATGCCATTGCTAAAAGTTTCACGCAGGAAAGCCGCGAACGCCTGCTCTACTACTACACCATTGCTGCTCCGCAAGCCATTATTCTTTCAAAAATTATTTACAATACTTTCCTCATGCTACTGTTGGCTGCCATTTGTCTGGTGGTGTATTTCATTATGATTGGAAATCCGGTGGAGCAGATGCCTATGTTTGCTATTACGGTTTTGCTGGGCGGAAGCGGCTTCGCATTCATCATGACGATGATAGCCGCCATTGCTTCAAAAGCGGGCAACAATGCCACGCTTATGGCAATTTTAAGTTTCCCTCTCATTTTGCCTTTAATACTCGTGCTGATGAAACTTTCGCGGGTGTGCTACATAGCTATTGCACAGTGGAGCGATGCATGGAACGAGTTGATTTTAATAGCTGCTCTCAACGTTTTGGTGGTGGCATTGAGTTATATTTTATTTCCCTACCTTTGGAAAGATTAGACGACTATGATGCGTTTTTTAAGGCAGCAGTGGTGGAAGTGGACTTCAATCGTGTTACTCCTCTTCGCATTTTTCTCAGGGCTTTTTATTCCTCTCGGAGCGGGCATCGAAACGGTTGCTCCTGAACAGCTTTTCAGCGGCACTTCTGTCCCCATCAACATTAAAGGTTATAATACGCATTTTACTTCTGAAGCCACTACCAAGGTTTTTTTGCAATCGAAAAAAATGGTGATTTGCGCAAAGTTTACAGAAGTTGCCAGCGAGCGTAATTTAATTGCAGGTTTTGATATTCCTGTGCAGGTGGTCAGTCCCGATAAAAAAGAGTTTTTCAATCTGGTGGTGCAAAACGAAACTGATGGCACTTTCTTTTTACGCAATGCCGTGAGTATTGCTTTCCGCGAAAGCGAAACAGATTTTGAAACTGCTCCCTGCAATGAAAAAATAAAAGTTTTTTCTGCGGGCGGAATCGTGTTTCCATACCGCGAAATTTTATACGAATCTATTCGAAACCTTTTCTTTCATGTTCCTATGTGGTTCGGGATGATACTGTTGTTGGTTCTTTCTTTCGGAAGTTCTATTAAATACCTCACCAGCAACGATGAAATGTTCGACATTGTGGCTTCATCGTTTGCTGCGGTGGCTTTGTTTTTTGGTTTGCTGGGAATTCTAACCGGTATGCAATGGGCAAATTTCACTTGGGGTTCGCCTTGGCCCAAAGACCCCAAACTGAATGGTGCAGCAGTAGGCATGTTGGTGTATTTGGCTTATTTCGTATTACGTGGTTCGCTCGAAAACGAACAAACCCGCGCTCGGGTATCTTCAGTTTACAATATTTTCGCTTTCAATATTTACATCGTTTTCATTTTCGTGTTGCCCCGTCTCAACGAATCGCTGCATCCCGGTAGCGGGGGCAATCCCGGGTTCAATACTTATGATTTAGACAATATCATGCGCCCCGTATTTTATGCGGCTGTGTTAGGCTTTTCCGGTGTGGGCTATTGGATAGCTTCTCTGCTGGTTCGTTATCGTTTGCTTCACAATAAAACTCTTGAATCATGATAAAAATATTTTTGTTTTTGTTCGTCATTTTCTTTTTTGCTGCCACACAACAAACACACGCTTCGCCCGATACACAATCATTTATGGATTCGGGGAAATTTTTTGTGGTAGTGAGCGTTTTATCCACAATTCTCATCGGCATTTTCGCGCTGTTGATTTTTCTTGAAAGAAAGATTTCTAAATTGGAGCGCTATTTCAGCAAATAGTTTCCGTTCACAATCAACCCAACAACCAAACTATTATGTCAACAACAGAAATTAAAAAAGTATCGAAAAAAGGGTCCATTAATAATATGGACAATTATAGTTTTTTCAACTCGGTGTGTGAGAGCTTCGATAAAGCTGCGGCACATACCAAATATCCGAAAGGTCTTTTGGAACAAATCAAATCATGCAATGCGGTTTACAAACTCAACTTTCCAGTTAGAATTGGTAGTGAATATATCGTAGTGGAGGCATATCGGGTGCAACACTCTCAGCATCGGGTGCCAACCAAAGGCGGTATTCGTTACAGCATTCACGTTAATGAAGATGAAGTGATGGCATTGGCAGCTTTGATGACCTATAAATGCTCCATTGTGGATGTGCCATTTGGTGGCGCTAAAGGCGGCATAAAAATCAGTCCGCGCAATACAAGTATCAATACGTTGGAACGTATTACAAGACGCTACACAGCAGAGTTGGTGAAGAAAAATTTTATTGGTCCGGGCATTGATGTGCCGGCTCCGGATTATGGCACAGGTGAGCGCGAAATGAACTGGATTCTCGATACATATATGTCGCTCAATCCCGGTAATCTCGATGGCTATGGTTGTGTAACCGGAAAACCTGTGGCGCAAAACGGTATTCGTGGAAGAAAGGAAGCCACCGGACGCGGTGTAGTGTATGGACTAAAAGAAGTAGTAAGCCATAAAGACGACATGAAAGATTTGGGTTTAAGTACCGGGCTTTCGGGCAAACGTACTGTTGTGCAAGGTTTAGGTAATGTGGGTTATCACAGCGCCAAATACATGCAGGAAGAAGGAGGTCTTGTAGTTGCTATTGCCGAACTCGAAGGTGCAATTTATAATCCGAACGGATTGGATACTCATGCAGTTTTTGAGCATCGCAAAAACACCGGCAGCATTCTGAATTTTAAAGGAGCAAAAAATATTGAAAACACGCAGGAAGCTTTAGAATTAGATTGCGACATATTGATTCCTGCTGCCTTAGAAAATCAGATTACCGAAAAAAATGCCAAACGCATCAAAGCCAAAATTATAGCCGAAGCGGCAAACGGACCTACTACTCCCGGAGCAGAAAAAATTCTGACAGCCAAAGGCATCCTGCTGCTGCCCGATATGTATATCAATGCCGGAGGTGTTACAGTATCATATTTCGAATGGCTGAAAAACCTTTCGCATGTGCGCTTTGGCAGATTGGAAAAACGCTTTGAAGAAGCCTCTAACCGTAATATTGTTGAAACTATCGAAAGACTTACGGGTAAACGCATTTCAAAAAAAGAAATGGATTTTATTACCCGTGGCGCTGAAGAAATTGATATTGTGAATTCGGGTTTGGAAGAAACAATGGTATATGCCTATCAGCAAATCAGAGAGGTGTATAAGCGCAACAAAAACATCACCGATATGCGTACGGCTGCTTATGTTTTAGCCATCAATAAAATTGCCGGAGATTATATGGCAATGGGTATTTTTCCGTGAGGATTTTTTAGATAACCATGATTTGAAAAGGGCTTTCGGAAACGGAAGCCTTTTCATTATAAAACAACATCTTCCATCTCCTGCTGCTCTTTAATTTTCAATACTCTATTTTTGCAGCCTTAAAAAAATAAGAACTATGGGTTTGCAATGCGGTATTGTAGGTTTGCCTAATGTAGGAAAATCAACACTTTTCAATGCTCTTTCTAATGCAAAGGCACAAGCTGCCAACTTTCCTTTCTGCACTATCGAACCTAATGTGGGAGTCATTACCGTTCCCGATGAGCGATTGATTCAGTTGGAAACATTAGTGAAGCCGGAGCGTGTGGTTCCCACTACTGTAGAAATTGTAGATATAGCCGGCTTGGTAAAAGGTGCCAGTAAAGGCGAAGGTTTGGGCAATCAGTTTTTGGGAAACATCAGAAATACCGATGCCATTATTCATGTACTGCGTTGTTTTGACGACCCAAATATTATTCACGTGGATGGCTCGGTAAATCCGCTTCGCGACAAAGAAATTATTGATACCGAACTACAATTGAAAGACCTTGATTCGGTAGAAAAAACCATTTCTAAAATTGAACGTGCTGCCAAGTCGGGCGATAAAGAAGCACAAAGGCAGTTGGAAATCACCAAAGCATTAAAAGCACACTTAGAAAAAGGATTGAATGCCCGCGGGTTTGATATTAATAAGGAAGACTTGGATGTTTTGGAAAGTCTTCATTTGCTGACACAAAAACCGGTGTTGTATGTACTGAATGTAGATGAAGAATCGGTAGTGAAAGGAAACGAATTTGTAGCAGCGGTGCTTCCCATAATTCAACAGGAAGGCGCTCAGCATTTATTGATTTCTGCCGCCATCGAAGCCGACATAGCACAAATGGACAGCTTTGAAGACCGTCAGGTATTTTTGGAAGATATGGGGCTGAGCGAATCGGGTGTAGCAAGGCTCATTAAATCGGCTTATAAAATACTGAAATTGATTACTTACTTCACCGCAGGCGTAAAAGAAGTGCGGGCGTGGACAATACCTGTTGGCGCTACCGCCCCACAAGCAGCAGGGGTTATCCATACCGATTTTGAAAAAGGATTTATTCGGGCAGAAGTCATCAAGTATAAAGATTTCACAACATTGGGCTCTGAGAAAGCCTGCCGCGAGAACGGAAAACTGATGGTTCAGGGCAAAGAATATGTAGTAGAAGATGGCGACATCATGCACTTCCTGTTCAATGTATAAAGCCGCAAAGAGTAGCGTTTCAAAATCAATTTCCTAAGCGGTAAAATTATTTTTACTTTAGTCATTCCAATGCTCAAGGTTTTAGCAACATCAGCAAACAACTTCGGGCACGTTCACAACAACCGGAAAACCCGTCATGTCCGAAAAGAAAACAGTATCCTTCAATAATATAGCCTTTCAAAACGGTGTCATTGCCGGTTTGGTTTGCATCATTTTTACCCTCATACTTTATGTTGTAAACTCAGAACTCATTCTCTCTTTGTGGTTTCTGATAGCATATTCTTTTATCGTTGCCTTTAAAATTATTACTGCCAATGTTATCAGAAAAAGGCAACACAACTATATTTCTTTCCGGCAAGGATTGAAATATACATTTATGATTTCGGCAGTTTCTTTGTTTATCTGGATAAGCTTTAACGGGGTGCTTTTTAAATATATAGACCGCGAACTGATTGAAATTTCAAAAGTAAAATCTATAGAGCGCACCATCAGATGGATGGAAAAAGCGAAAATGCCTGACAAAGAAATTGATATTGCCGTTGAGAAAGCGAAAAATCAGAGCTACGAACCCAATTTGAAATTTATGTCGCTCAATTATGCCGGCTCGTGTGTGGTGGGCTTTATATATTCACTCATCATCAGCGGAATTTTTTACCTTACTACGCGGCATAACGACCCGGCACTTCAACCGGTGCTTAATTTTGAAGAAGAATCTCAACAAACTGAAACCTGATGGACATTTCTATTGTCATTCCATTGTATAACGAGGAGGAATCTATATCTGAACTTAGTGCTTGGATTCATCAAAGTCTCGAAAGCAGTGGTTTATCGTTTGAAATTATTTTTGCTGACGATGGCAGCCGCGACCATAGCTGGAAAGTGATTCGCGCACTTTCAGAAAAATATGCTAACGTAAAAGGTATTTGTTTCAGAAGAAATTACGGCAAATCTGCTGCACTCAATGAAGGGTTTAAAATGGCAATAGGCAAAGTAGTAATTACTATGGATGCCGACTTGCAGGACAGTCCCGAAGAAATTATTCCGCTGTATAAAATGATTACCGAACAGGGATACGATTTGGTTTCGGGCTGGAAGAAAAAACGCTTCGACCCGATTACCAAAACCATTCCTACTAAACTGTTCAATGGTGTTACTAGTCTTGTGAGCGGCATTCGTCTGCACGATTTTAATTGCGGATTGAAAGCCTACAAACACGATGTTATCAAAACCATCGAAGTGTATGGCGAAATGCACCGCTATATTCCGGTGATTGCCAAAAAAGCAGGCTTTGAAAAAATAGGCGAAAAAGAAGTGCAGCATCAGGAACGCAAATACGGAGTTACCAAATTCGGATTGGAGCGCTTCGTTAACGGATTTCTCGATTTGCTTTCCATTATGTTTGTTACCCGCTTTGGCAAGCGCCCCATGCACCTGTTTGGTACTGTCGGAACATTATCGTTTCTTTTGGGCGGATTTATTACCATTTGGCTCATTGCCGAAAAACTCTACAAACTTTCCAAATATCAGATTCCGCGCGATGTAACCGACCAACCACTGTTCTACATTGCTTTGGTTTTTGTGATTTGCGGGGTGCAATTGTTTCTTGCCGGTTTTTTAGGCGAAATGATTTCGCGCAATGCTGCAGAGCGAAATAATTATTTGATTAAGGAAAAAATTTAGACCGCGATACTGCTCACTTTGATTCGTTGCGAAGAGCAACTAAAGAAAATTTGAAGAGCAGCAAGGCATGAAATATCGACACACCATTAATCCCGCTACAGCCGCTCAACCGACTTCAGCTTACCTTAATACTGAGCTGGAATAGATGCACGATTTGTTAGTAGGAAACTTGATTGAAGTGGAACTGACACTATTTCAATGCTGAAGGAGCATCTTTAAAGTGTTTGTATTTGCCCAATAGTAGTCCAACAAAATAAGTGATAGGGAAAATTACTTTCTTTACAAATGACGGTATTTCTGGCATGTCATATTCGCTTGCATATTTGGTAAGTAAGTATGCCCCGTCAAACGGCTCCGGCTCTCCTTTGCCTGATTTATTCTGAGCTGCATAAACAGCCGAAAGAAAAAATACTATGGTGTTGGCAGGTTGTATCCATCCTTTGCAATGTAATGGTTCTTGCCCCTCTGCCCAAAATTTATGAGGAGTTCCTCTTTTAAACAAGATGGTATCACCAACATTAGCATATTGGGGTTCTTGTCCGAAGAGTTGATAGCCCATTTTCCCTGAAACAACAGTTAGTTCTTCTTCTTGCTTGAGGTGGGTGTGCATTACAGGTCCCGCACTTGGCTTACAAAAAGATTCAACTATTACTTTGTCGCCTTCAGTGGTTGGCTCTATGGTTTGGAAAATGATTTTTTCTCCAATGCAGTTTTCGATGGTGTGTGGATATTTATAGTTCATGTGCTTAAAGTTTCAACAAAACTACATACATTTGGACAATGTCCAAATTAAAAATGACAACAGAAGAAAAAATTCTGGCTAAGGCACTTGAAATGTTTAATGAACGAGGCATTGAGTATGTGGGCATGAGAGAACTCGCAGCTACGTTAAATATCCGGGTGAGCAACATTACCTATTATTTTCCCACCAAAGATGACTTGGTCAACCAACTTTCGTTGGAGTTAAATAAACTGAATTCCACTGTGGTAGTTGCAAATGAAAACATGACCATTATAGCCTTTCTTGAAATGCTGAATAATGTATTTCGTAATCATGTAAAATACCGTTGTTTACTACTAAGTTTTGTTCATTTGATGGAGCAGAATAAAGCCATTTCTGAAAGATATAAAGAAACACAGAAGGATAGAAACAACGTCATTCGGTCGAATATAAAGGCATTGGTTGAGTCGGCTTACCTCAAAGTAGCAGATGAAAGTGATATTGAGTTCTTAACTTCAACACTCTCACTTATCATTCGTTTTTGGATTTCAGAAGCAGC
>CAZFFP010000017.1:0-52519 GCA_964518215.1 uncultured Chitinophagaceae bacterium | reverse complement strand
TGACACAAACATGGCTGGCGATTGTCAATCCGGTTTCGGGAGCGAACAAAGATGAACGCAAATCGCGGAAAATAATCAAACACCTCACTGAGCAAGGTTTCCAATTAGAAACACACCTCACCAAAGGGCGTGGACACGCTATCGAAATAGCGCGTAATGGTATCGAAAAAGGTTATCGAAATATTATGGTCATTGGCGGTGATGGCACGTTGAACGAAGTGGTGAATGGGGTGCTTCAACAACAAAATATTCCTTCCACCGAAATTTCTATTGCCATGTTTTCGTTGGGCACCGGCAACGATTTTATTAAAACACTTCATATTCCGAAAGACTATAAAAAAGCCACCGAACTCCTCCAGCAACAAACTTCAAGAATTATAGATGCAGGGAAAATCAGTTTTCATGCAGCTGGAAAAAAGCAACAACGTTTTTTTATCAATGTAGCAGGCTTAGCATTCGATGCTGCGGTTACCGAAAGCGCCAACAGCAGTAAAGGCGCTGTTGGAAAATTCACTTATCTGAAAGGCTTGATTGTTACGCTTTTTAAATATAAAACTACTCAGGTGAAAGTTGTTATAGACCAACAAAAACCGATTGAAGACATTATGTTCAACATCAATATAGGCAATTGCAGATATGCAGGTGGAGGAATGATGGTATTGCCTTTGGCACAGCCCGATGATGGATTGTTTGATATTGCGATGATAAAAAATGTTACTAAGTGGACCGTCATCAAAAACATCATCAATCTTTTTGACGGTTCATTTATAAAACTTCCGGTAGTAACTTATACGCAAGGAAAAAAAGTGCAGGTGTTTTCTGAGCCTCCTATTGATGCGGAAGTAGAAGGAGAATTTTTAGGCAGTTCACCTTTCGAGCTTGAAATCATTCCTTCGTGCATCAGAATTTTTGCTCCGCCAAAAGTGTAATTAAAAATCAGTAGCCTCATGATTTTCTTTCAACCATTTTTCGTACTCGCGAAAATTGGGCATGGCGCGTTTCACTTCAGTCCAAAAACTTTTCGAATGGTTGTGATGAATGAGATGTGCCAATTCGTGAATCAACACATAATCCATTACTGCGGGTGGCGCTAACAACAAGCGAGTGGAAATACTTATCGCTCCGGTGGGCGAACAACTGCCCCATCGGGTTTGGGTGTATTTAAGCGAAAATCCTGTAATAGTTTTTTTGAAAAAAGTATTGTTCAGTTCAACTAATCGTTCGCCTATTTCTTTATAAAATAAATTTGCCAGACACTTGCTGATGAGCGTCTTAATACTTTTTTGTTTTTCTTCGGCAGATGCTTTTACAGGCATCGAAATCATTATAACACCATTATTAATTCTTGCCCGATAACGGGTATCATCTTTTTCGGTGAGTTGTAAAATAAAATCTCTTCCTCTAACTTGAATCACCTGCCCCGAAACATAAGTTTTCACAGGCGGCTTCAAACCATAATGATGCTTGCGTAATTTTTCTACCGCCCAGTTTTTAAAAGTTTCTATTTGTTGATGTCGGTCTTTTTCGGGCAACCAACGCGACAAGCGCACATAAACGCCCTTCTTGCCAATAGACACTTTGCTGTATGATTTATATTCCACCGAAATGAGCAGCGGAACTTCAAAATCATCGGATATTTTCAGCAGTTGTGGCTCGGCTTTAATAATATCAGGCAAGTGAAGTTTGATTTTTATGTGCTCTGAATTTTTCTATTTCGGGTTTCAACATGCGATACATCCAAAAGAGCACTGCAATGTCGTCTGCCCAACCAATTAAGGGAATGAAATCGGGAATGAAATCAATAAAGAGGAACACATACAAAGTGCCTAAAAATAATTTCAGCAGGGTGCGTTTTTTCAGTCCATTGTATTTTCCGGTGAAAGCGGCATACACCATTTTTGCAGCATCAGAAATGTTTTCAAAAAATGTGGCTGACGATTCTTTATCTTTTTTCCATTCCTGCGAAAAGCGCCAAGCCGAAGTTGCCAATCTGAGTTTTTTCATAGTGCAAATTTTGAAAATTGTTTTGAGAATATTAATGGCGGATGTGTTAAAATAGTTCATCCATTTTTATCTGGAATAAAATCATATTCACAATAACGTAACAAACATTTCTGTTGAATAGCTTTCACCTTTCAGTTAGCAGCATATCTTTGCCGCAAAAAAAAACTTACACATGAAATTCGACCCTGCAACATCTTATTCTTTTTCTTTCCCTACCAATATCCGTTTTGGTATTAATGTTATCAATGAATTGCCCGCTTACCTGAAAGCCAACAAACTCAAATATCCATTAATAGTTACCGACCCGGTGATTAAAGAACTTGATTTCTTCAAACGCATTGTTCGCCTCTTGGGCAACGAAGGCATTAACGTTACCGTGTTTGCCGATATTTCAAAAAACCCGGTGAAAAGCGATGTGCTGAAGGGCGTGGAATTGTTTCACGATGAAGAATGCGACAGCGTAGTAGGTATAGGCGGTGGCGCAGCCCTCGATGTAGCCAGAGCCATTGTATTGGGCGCTTACCATGAGCGCGATTTGTTCGATTACGATGATTTGATTGGTGGCGATAAATATGTAACCGAAATTGTTCCGCATTTTGTAACCGTTCCCACTACTGCCGGCACAGGAAGCGAAGTGGGCAGAAGCGCTATTATATCTGAAGACGAAAGCAAGAAAAAACGCATTTTATTTTCTCCGAAATTATTGGCTCAACAAGTGTTTGCCGACCCCGTGCTGACTTATGATTTGCCTGCTTCTGTTACTGCTGCCACCGGCATGGATGCGCTCACGCACAATATGGAGGCATTCATTGCTAAAAACTTCCACCCGCTATGCGAGGGTATCGCTCTCGAAGGCATCAGGCTGATTGGCGATAATCTTGAAAAAGCCGTAAACAGTCCGAACGAAATCTCACGCGCGAATATGTTGTTGGCTTCCATGATGGGGGCTATTGCCTTTCAAAAAGGATTGGGCGTGGTGCATTCGCTCGCGCATCCGCTTTCTTCTTTATTAGACACGCATCATGGTTTGGCAAATGCAGTAAATATTCCTTACGGAATGAAATTCAACTATCCGGGTTTCGAATCGCATTTTGAAAGAATCGGAAAAACGCTGAACCTCAGCGATGCTTCGGGCGAAGGCGTGGTGAATTGGCTGTTTGAGTTGAACAGTAAAGTTGGCATTCCGCATAAATTAAGTGAAATAGGCGTGAAAGAAGAACACATAGAAACCCTTGCCGATTTGGCTTTTGCCGATTTTGCGCATCCTAACAATCCGAAGCCGGTTTCAAGAGCCGATTTTAAAGCTTTGTATCTGGAAGCCTTGTAAATGCAGCATTCCAACTCAAGTATAAGGTTCATTAAGGGACGAATATGTGGCTTTTGCTGCGGGCTTATCGCTCCTAATCCCTATTTTTGTACCACTTTCTTTAAATATTTCACCATTCACAAAAAATCATACTAAAAATGGCTTTTGACATTGACATGATTAAAAAGGTGTATGCCAATTTCCCTTCGCGTGTGGCTAAAGCCCGCGAAATAACCGGCAAACCTTTGACCTTAGCTGAAAAAATTCTTTACACACACTTGTGGCAAGGCGAACCCGACACTGCTTATGGAAGAGGCAAACACTATGTGGATTTTGCCCCCGACCGCGTGGCTATGCAAGATGCTACGGCACAGATGGCTTTGCTTCAATTTATGCAAGCAGGCAGAGCAAAAGTTGCCGTGCCTTCCACCGTGCATTGCGACCACTTGATTGTGGCTCAGGTAGGTTCCAAAGAAGATTTAACCAAAGCCGAATCAGACAATCAGGAGGTATATGATTTCTTGGCTTCTGTTTCGAATAAATACGGTCTCGGTTTCTGGAAGCCCGGAGCAGGGATTATTCACCAAGTGGTATTGGAAAACTATGCCTTCCCCGGAGGCATGATGATAGGCACCGATTCGCACACCGTGAATGCCGGAGGTTTAGGCATGGTGGCAATTGGCGTAGGTGGCGCAGATGCCTGTGATGTGATGGCAGGTTTGCCGTGGGAACTGAAATTTCCTAAACTGATTGGCATTAAACTGACCGGCAAACTCAACGGCTGGACTGCTCCCAAAGATGTGATTTTGAAAGTTGCCGGAATCCTCACCGTAAAAGGCGGAACAGGTGCTATTGTAGAATACTTTGGCGAAGGCGCCATATCGATGAGTTGCACCGGAAAAGGCACCATCTGTAATATGGGCGCTGAAATTGGCGCTACCACTTCTACTTTCGGGTATGACGAAAGCATGAGCCGCTACCTCAAATCCACTGGACGTGCCGAAGTGGCTGAGTTAGCTGATGGCATTAAAGAACATTTAACAGGCGACCCCGAAGTGTATGCCAATCCCGAAAAATATTTCGATGAAGTCATTGAAATTAACCTATCGGAATTGGAGCCGCATTTGAACGGACCTTTCACGCCCGATTTGGCTACGCCCATTTCTAAAATGAAAGAAGAAGCCGCCAAAAACAACTGGCCCACCAAAGTAGAAGTAGGTTTGATTGGAAGCTGCACCAACTCTTCTTATGAAGATATTTCGCGTGCCGTTTCTTTAGCCAAACAAGTGGCAGATAAAAACCTAAAAACCAAAGCCGAATTTACCATTACACCCGGCTCTGAGCAAGTGCGCTATACTATTGAAAGAGATGGTTTCTTGGAAGCCTTCGATAAAATTGGCGCGAAAGTATTTGCCAATGCCTGCGGACCCTGCATCGGTATGTGGGCGAGGGTAGGCGCAGAAAAACAAGAGCGCAACACCATTGTGCATTCGTTCAATAGAAACTTTGCCAAACGTGCCGATGGCAACCCGAACACCTTAGCGTTTGTGGCTTCGCCCGAATTGGTTACCGCTTTGGCTATTGCTGGCGATTTGACTTTCAATCCGCTCACCGATACTTTAATTAACGAAAATGGCGAACAGGTAAAACTCGACCCGCCTACCGGTGACGAACTCCCTTCAAAGGGTTTTGCCGTAGAAGATGCGGGCTATCAGGCGCCTGCCGAAGATGGCAGCAGCGTGAATGTGAAAGTGGCTCCCGATTCGAACCGCTTGCAATTGTTAGACCCCTTTGCAGCTTGGGAAGGCACCGACCTGAAAGGGTTGAAACTGCTCATCAAAGCCAAAGGCAAATGCACCACCGACCATATTTCTATGGCAGGACCTTGGCTGCGTTTCCGCGGACATTTAGATAATATTTCCAACAACCTGCTCATTGGCGCATTAAATTTTGCCAACGAAAAAACCAACAACGTAAAAAACCAGTTGGATGGAACGTATGACGAAGTGCCTAAAGTGCAACGCGCCTACAAAGCAGCCGGTATCGGCTCTATTGTAGTGGGCGATGAAAACTATGGCGAAGGCTCCAGCCGCGAACATGCCGCTATGGAACCCCGCCATTTGGGTGTGCGTGCCGTATTGGTGAAATCGTTTGCGCGCATACACGAAACCAACCTGAAAAAACAAGGTATGTTAGCGCTCACTTTCGTGAATAAAAACGACTACGACAAAATTCAGGAAGACGACAGCATTGATATTTTGGGATTGATGGAATTTGCCCCCGGCAAAAACCTCACCATTCAACTCCACCATGCCGATGGCGCTACCGAATCGTTTGAAGTGGCACATACTTACAATGCTCAGCAAATCGAGTGGTTCAAAGCAGGCGCTGCCTTGAATATCATTCGCAAGCAACATGCATAATTAGATGTGAGATATTAGACTTGAGATGTGAGATTAGAGATGTGAGACATTAGATTTGAGAATAAAAAACCCCTCTGAGTTTTCAGGGGGTTTTTTGTGTTTTAGAGTTTGTAAGATTAAACTTGAAAAACACAATATGCGAAATGAATTAAAGCTGAAGCGTTGCAGGAAACGCTGTATGACTTTCTCCTGAAATAGTTGTCAGGGTATGAGTCTGAAAGCCAAAGCCAATAACAACGGCAGGGGAATTTCGGAGTAAAATTCTATGTAAGGCATTTCGGGCAAATGATTCCACGCAGGTCTGATAACATTATCATGAATAATAAACTGATGGTGAACAGTAGCTCTTGGCGATGTTACTTTCAGCGCGTTGCCTTGTTTAAAATATTTCTCATACCGCACCCATTTTCGGCTCAGCGATTCTCCGTCCCAAATCAAATCATCGCCTGTTTCAAAATAGTATCTGAAAATATTTGTTCCGTCAAAAGCCCACACGTGCAATTTGCTTCGGGTGGTAACATTATGAAGCAAATAACCGTCCCATACATACTCGTCTATATAATCATCTATAATGCGAATGATATTTATATTGTCATTAGTGTATTCCCCATGTTCAAAAGGAAATTGCTCAACGGTATTGATTTCTAATTGATAGAACTGTATAAAATAAGTGGTAATGGCAATGAGCAACGGATTGGGGATTTTTTTGAGGTTGAAATGAAACAACACATTGCCCGAATAGGCATCTATAAATGCGGTTTGTTCTTTTTCGTTTATTTCATAAAATCCGATAATAGGATTGCGGCTTATATCCTGCCCCCAATAAACGGTGTTGTCGAAAAAAGTCAGCACTGTTTTTCTGCCTTTCGGATAAACAATTCTTGCCGCCTCGCCAACAATTCCTTTCGCAGGTTTTATTCTGAAAAGAATTTCGGGTGTCCCCGCAGAAACATCAAGAAAAATAATATTGCCTTTCACTACAAAGGCAGCTTTGAGCGAATCATTGCGGATGATAAAAAGTTTTCCGTCTTCAACCATCAAATGAGGCGTGCCGGTAGAATCATAAACTACAAAGGCGCTTTCCTGAGCGGATAAATTATGAGCCGTTATATGCAGCAAGACACAAAGAATAATTCTGAAATATTTCATGACTTTAAGATAGAGTATTTCCACGATGTTTGTATGCCAAACGATTTTCAATTTTGTTGCACAATTCATTCCTTGTTAATGCATGGCATTATGTTTCCGGTCACTTCATAGCTATCTTTAAACTCGTTATGAATTTCTTTCTTCCGAGAATACATTCCACCTCCACGATAATTAAGCTTTTGAGTTCATTGATGGCTTTTTTGTTGCTTTGGAATGCCGATGTATTGGCACAAAAGAAAAGCAAACCTGCTTCTGCCGCTGCTGTTGTAGCCGATGATAAATTTAATAGAGAGCCGCGTGGCGAAAATGAACTGCGCATTATTTTTTATAATGTTGAAAATCTTTTCGATACTATAGATGACCCTATAAAAAACGATAATGATTATTTGCCTCAAGGCAACTATCGTTGGGGAAGCTATCGTTACAGTCAGAAACTCAAAGCGCTTTACAAAGTAATTGCAGCTACCGGTGGATGGGAGCCGCCCGATATTATCGGAGTTTGCGAAATTGAAAATCGTTTGGTGTTGGAAGACCTCATCAAAAAAACTCCCTTGAGAAATTTCAATTACAATATCATTCATCAAGAATCGCCCGATATGCGTGGAATTGATGTAGGCTTGTTGTATCGTGAAGATAAGTTTAGACGGCTCGAAGAAGAATTTTTATTAGTGGCTTTTGATGATGATCCGAGTTTTAAAACCCGCGATATTATTTATGCTAAAGGAATAGTGTTTGAATCTGATACGTTGCACCTTTTTGTAAACCACTGGCCCTCCCGATGGGGAGGCGAAGCATTATCTGCTCCAAAACGTATTCGTGCGGCAGAGGTGGTAAGAGCAAAAGTAGATGCTATTCTGAGCGAAAATTCTTCCGCCAATATTATTGTCATGGGCGACTTCAACGATTATCCCGACAACCGCAGCGTGCTTGAAATTTTGAGAGCCAAAGGAAAAGCAAACGAAATACAACAAGACGATTTATTTAACCTCATGTATGAGAAATATCTCAGGAACGAAGGAACGCATAAGTATCAGGGGCACTGGGGTTGTTTAGACCAGTTTATTATTAATCCTGTGATGCTTCAAAGTGATGCTCCGGTTCAAATAAAAAACAACAAGGCATTTATTTTCAGAGAAGATTTCATGCTGCAAGAAGACGCAAGACACATGGGCGATAAGCCTTTCAGAACTTTTGTAGGTTTTAAATATACCGGTGGTTATAGCGACCACCTGCCGATAATCGTGGATATTATCAAAAAACAATGAGCAGTATATTTCTGCTTTTGAAGCTCAATAATCAGCGATTATTTTTTGCGGTGAGCACAACAAACAACAGCGCAAATACGCTATGTGTTACAGGCATCAAAACAGGCAACTGGTCTTCAATATACCCAATGGTGGTAATAACAGTCAGCCCGATATGATATAAGGTTAATGAAGCAAAAACTAATTGATTTACGTGTTTGTGTTTATCTATAGTGGCGCTTAGCCCGCTCAAAAATCCTATAGCCAAAGTAGCCACGCCAAAAGCCCTGCCCATGAGTTCGGCAATATGGTCGTCAGAATGAACAAAAACATCGGGCAAAAAGGCAAATACAAGTCCTGCAACTACTAATACGCCAGCGTTGATGGTAAGAACAATTTTTTGGTTAATCATAGTGGGTTGATGTAAATAGAAAACTGACAAATAAAAACTCAGAAGGTTTAATTAAAGTTTATTTTTTTAGGAAAATCTTTATGATTTCTGATGCGCTCAATCTGTTGCAAATGGTGACTGAAATGTTCGGTCAAAAACTGTAAAGTTTGATGCGCATTAATACGACCTATTACGGGATGTTTGAAAGAAAGTTTCTCTGCCGATTCGACATCAAAAAGGTCAAATAGTTCTGCAAGATCTTTTCTGAGCAAATTCCATTGTTCCACCAAGTCGCCATAGGCTATATCGCCCGTAGGAACTATGGGAGCTTTTGGCGGCAACTTAAATTTCATCGGTGAGCGCAAAAAGTATTTGAGCAGAAAAGAATTGAGTGCCGATTTGAAACCCGATTTTTTTAAAGTGTCGTTGCCTTGCAACTTCTTAGTCATATAGCCATGCGTGCCTAATTCGCTCAAATAAAGATGATGCATTGTTTCCACAATACTCCAACTTTCGGGTGTAGGTTTAAAGTGTAATTGCTCGTTAGAAAGTTTGCTTAAATCATTCAACGTGGCAACTCTTAGTTCTTCAAAAGCGTCAAAAGCTTTTTCGATTTTTAGTATCATGTGCTCAAAATGGTTTTAGTGAGTAGAATATTTTTCAGAAAATTTCTGATAGAGCTGCGTCTGATGATTATCCAAATCAATTTTTCTTCCTTGAATAAAAGCATAAGTAATAATGCTGCTGCGCATATCTAATACATCACCTTCAGAAATAATGATATTGGCATCTTTGCTTGTTTCGAGGGTTCCGGTTTTGTGAGCTATGCCCAAAATTTTAGCAGTAGAAAAAGTAATTGCTTTCAATGCTTCTTCTTTGCTTAATCCGTGAGCTACGGCAGTTCCCGATATGAAAGGCAAATTGCGCACTTGCCAGCTTCCGCTCAATGAAAGACAAAATTCCACTCCGGCTTCTTTCAAAAGCAAAGGCAATTTGAAAGTAATATCTATATCATCATCGGGTTTGCCGGGAAGATTGTGCAAGTCGCTTAATATCACCGGAATATTATTTTCCTTCAGCATATCGGCAACTCGCCAGCTTTCTTCACCGCCCACAATTACCACGGCAATGCCATATTTTTTCTGAAAAGAAATGACATCCATCATTTCCTTTGCCCCGCTCACATGCACCAATACTTTTTTGTTTTTTGAAAAAGTAGCTTTCATGGCTTCGAGTTTCAGATTTTTTTCTGTTGAAGGCTGCACATGATATGCCGAAGCATCGTCAAAAAAATCATGAATTTTTTTCACCGCATCGAAATATTTTTTGTTGGCTTCCGAAGGCTCGGGTTGTGCCCACCAACCTCTTCTGATTTGAAGCGTGGGCCAATTCAGATGTATGGCAATATCAGATTGGTAAGCAGCATCTTCCCAGTTCCAGGCATCTAACTGCACAATAGATGAAGTGCCCGCAATGATGCCGCCTTTGGGCGCTATTTCGGCTATTAAAATACCGTTGGAACGAATGGTTGGAATAATCCGTGAATCGGTATTGTATGCAATGAGCGAACGCACATTGGGATTAAATTCACCCACTTCATTAAAATCACGGGTAGGACGGGCGGCTTCAATTTCAGTAATTCCTAAAGTAGTATTAGGAGCTATCAATCCGGGATACACATGTTTGCCGGTAGCATCAATAATATTTTCTTTTTCAGTAGAAATTTTCGTATCGGAAGTTTTTCCAACGAAAGTAATTTTTCCGTTGCTGAAAGTAATAGTCCCGTTTTCAATCACCTCGCCATTACCTATATGAATGGTAGCGCCCACAATACTGATCTCCTTTTGCTGAGGTTTTACGGGTGTGGGGATTTGTGCCAAAACAGAAATATTCAAATTCAGCAGCATGATGCAAACTGAAAAGATGAAAATATTTTTTGTCGAAAAAGTTTTTAAACTTCTCATTATACTCATGAGTCCGGAAAAATTGTAAGGGATAAAATTACTCTTTTTATAGATTGCTTGATTTTCGGTTGTTGGCAGGATAATAATCCTTATAAAATCTAAAGATTTAATTTCTGTATGGAATCCGTCAAAGCCACAAATGCCAAAATCTATATCTTTAAGCACCTGAAAAACGGGCTATGCATCTCAAAGAATTAAAGAATACCGGAATTGAATTAGATGTGCTGTTGAAAGCGTGGGAACTGATGGCAACTGCCAAATGCATGGCAGAACTCTATGAAGATAAAAAAGACATCACCGCCAAATATGTGCATGCCACTTCTCGCGGACATGAGGCCATTCAGTTGGCTTTGGCTTTGCAACTGCATGCGCATGATTTTTTAGCTCCATATTATCGCGATGATGCCATGCTGTTAGGTATAGGTTATTCCCCTTACGAACTCATGCTGCAACTCATGGCTAAGGGCAGCGACCCGTTTTCGGGCGGCAGAACCTACTATGCACATCCAAGTTCGATACGCACCGACATGCCCAAAATTCCGCATCAGTCGTCTGCCACCGGAATGCAGGCAATACCCACTACCGGTATTGCGCACGGCATTAAGTATTTAGAATCTCAAAAACTGAACAATAAAAAAAATGCACCAGTAGTGGTGTGCTCCTTAGGCGATGCGTCTATAACCGAAGGCGAAGTAGCGGAAGCCTTTCAAATGGCAGTGCTTAAAAAACTGCCCATACTCTATCTCGTGCAGGACAACGAATGGGATATTTCAGCTCACGCGCGCGAAGTGCGTTCCATGAACGCCCTTGAATATGCCAAAGGATTTAAAGGATTAGAAGCGCATCAGGTAAACGGCAGCGATTTTGTTGAAAGCTACAATGCCATCAAAAAAATTCTCGCAATCATTCGCAAAGAGCGCAGACCATTTTTGCTACATGCCAAAGTGCCTTTGCTCAATCATCACACTTCGGGTGTGCGCAAGGAGTGGTATCGTTCCAAAGAAGACTTGGCTGTGCACCAATTGAGAGACCCGTATCCGATTTATAAAAAGCAATTAGTGGATTTGGGTTTTTCCAAAAAATCATTGAACGAAACAGAAGAAACCGTTCGCGAAAAAGTGCAGGAAGATTTTTTGAAAGCGCAAAAAGCTGAAGACCCACGCCCCGAAGAATTGACACAACATATTTTTGCGCCTACACCTATTTCCGAAGAAAAAGGCAATCGAACGCCCGCCAACGGTGAAAAAGTAGTAATGGTAGATGCCGCACTTCATGCCGTTGATGAAATACTTCGCAAACATCCTGAAGCCTTGCTATACGGTCAGGATGTTGGTGGCGAATTGGGCGGTGTATTTCGCGAAGCGGCTTTATTGGCTAAAAAATATGGCGATGCAAGAGTATTCAACACGCCTATTCAGGAAGCATATATTATTGGCTCAACAGTAGGTATGAGTGCGGTGGGCTGCAAACCCATTGTAGAAGTGCAGTTTGCCGATTATGTGTGGCCGGGATTGAATCAGTTGTTTACCGAAGTGAGCCGCTCCTGTTATTTGTCGAACGGCAAGTGGCCCGTGCAAGCGCTCATTCGCATACCTATTGGGGCTTATGGCAGTGGGGGTCCTTATCACTCTTCGAGTGTCGAATCGGTGCTGTTGCAAATTAAAGGCATCAAGGTGGTGTATCCATCCAATGCTGCCGATATGAAAGGTTTGATGAAAGCCGCTTTTTACGACCCCAATCCGGTAGTGATGCTAGAACACAAGGGCTTGTATTGGAGCAAAGTGCCCGGCACTTTAGATGCCAAAACCATAGAGCCTGACGAAAATTATATGATTCCTTTGGGCAAAGCCCGCATCGAACAATCTGCTACTGATGCTGAATTGAAAAAAGGTAATACACTCACCGTTATCACCTACGGCATGGGCGTGTATTGGGCTAAGAATGCCGCTAAAAATTTCGAAGGAAAAATAGAAATTTTGGATTTGCGCACGTTGAATCCACTAGACGAATCTGCTGTTTATGAATCAGTAAAACGACACGGGAAAGTGATCGTGTTAACTGAAGAAACCATCAGCAATGCTTTTGCAGAATCGCTTGCCGGAAAAATTTCTTCCCACTGTTTTGAATATCTCGATGCACCGATAAAAATCATAGGTGCTGTAAACACTCCAGCCATTCCTTTAAATTCCATCCTTGAAAAAACCATGTTGCCTTCGGCAGAAAAAGTAGCGGCAGTAATGCGGGAGTTATTGGAGTATTAGATTCTTTTTAATTGAAGCAGAATTCAAATTATTATTCAAAAAAAGAAAAGTTAATCTTGAATCAGCGTATTCATTTTACATTTTAACTTGCTCTACAAACTTCCGGGTAATATTTTCTATAAAATAACTTCCGGCAGCAGGGTCGGTAACTGCATCGAAATGCGATTCGTTTTGTAATATGTGCTGAATATTTGTGGTGATACGTTGAAAAAACTCATTGCTGAGTTGGTCTGTTTGGTCAGTGCTTTTCAGAAACAACACATCGCATCCGCCAATCAAAGCGCTCATGGCTTCTGTAGTATGTCGAATCATGTTCTTGTTTGGTTCATCAGCACAATTGTGTTTCCATGATTTTTCAACCTGAATGAATGCCGGAATATTCTCCATGCTCATTTTTTCGAGCATGTTGTTCCACAAAATTCTCAATGCTCTCAGCTTGGCTATTTCAGCAAAATATTCCACTCCTATAGTTACAGAAAATTGTGTGTGTCGGGCTATTGTATTTTCATGGTTAGCTGTTTGTTGTAATTCATTCATATGCTTCATGGCTTCATGAATCTTATGAGTAAATTTTTCAAAAAACAAGTTATTGTCCGCCTCAAAATAATCAATATCTATTATGAAAAATTTAAATGAAGGTGCAATGAGAGAATATTTCTTGAGGAATTGCCTCAACGTTTCGATGTTTGAATTTTCAGTTAATAATAAATTTGAAGAAAAAAATGAGCCGTTTATTAAATCTCTGTTTGCTTTTTTATTTTCTGCAAGCTGAAAAAAAGCATCGGCTGCCGTTGCTATATTGTTTTCAGAAACAAAATGAAAACTAATCATTTCAAAAAACACATCTTTTAACAATATTTCCATTTCAGCAACTGAAATTTCATGATGCACATGAATGCCTAAAGCATTTACGCCATTTTCGAGCGCAGTTAATATTTTTCGATTGGTAAGCTGAAAATCCTGCGCTTCGAAATCCTGCCTGATGTGACTTTTTTCAGGGAAAATGATTTTTGTAGCATCAGCACAGGGTGCTTCTTCGCGGGTATAATATGGTTCTATTTTCAGCCCGGCTAGATTCAGGATAAGTTTATCATATGGCTCTACTTTCAGTTCTTTCAGCACTTGGCGTTTCCAAACTTTTTTAGATGCCGATTCAAATTCGGGAAAAAGATTTTCAGACATGCTTCAAAAATATAAACTCATACATCAACTCCAATACACAATTTTGTTTTTCTCTTTATTAAGAGCCATAAATCCGCCAAGAGTTATTCTGCAGCGATTGCCTTCAGGAGGGGTTATGCTGTGCCAAAAATCGCCACCATTAAACAAAAAGAGACTCTTTTCCGGGGTTTCTACCTCAATGCCCTTAATGTTTTTCAATAAGAATTGCTCGCCTTTTTTATTTGAAAAATGATGTTCGTCATGCTTTGTTAATTCGCAAAAATACGAATGTGCTATGCGTATATTTCCGCCACGCTCTGCTTCCTGAACCGTGAAAAACCAACTCATCATAGTTTCTGGAATAATAAGATTTTGAATTTTATTGCTCAGAGTTACTTCAATGTATGGAAAAAGATCTTCATCGCGATGAATAAACAATCCGCCCTTACCCGGAAAGAGCACTCTCAAACTGAATGGAAGAAACCCTTGAAGAGGCTCGCAGTTGAAAGGGGCAAAATAGTTGGAAAGATATTCCTGTAGAACAAATTGAAATTCGCATTTTAATTGTGCATCTATAGCATTAAGAAAGAGTGGCACCTGATTAAAGTATGATGCAATTTCTTCCTGACTTTTAACATTGAAAAGCTGTCCAAACATAGTCGGCAGCGAAAATCCATTTCCTACATTCAAATCGGAATAAAATGAAGATTTTAATGTGGTAGCTGCATCCACTATATCCGCAACTGTTTTTTCGGGCAATGCATTATCTATTACACATGCCGTTACCTTTCCCGATAATAATTCAGGCAGTGCGCCTGTAAAATTTTTACTGTCAGAATAATTTATGATAATCATGAATTTCGTAATTATTGATTTATATGTTCAAGTGCAGATATTCGCTCTAAAATGATTTCTTCACCGATTGTGTTTTGCTGCGATTCTTTTCTAAGGAATTTACCCTTAGGAATTTTGCCTTGAGCTAAATCGGAGAGTCTGCCAAAAATATCTTCTTCTGTCAATTCGTATACTTCAACACCATCTGATGTTTTTTGAAAATAGCAAAGAGTTGCATTTACATTTGCTACTGCGGCAATAACTGCAATTCGATCCTGACCACTATTATTCTCTGGCGATCCGTGAAAAACAGCCGGATGATAAATGATGGCATCTCCTGCTTTGATATCGAAATTGATTATTTTTTTTTCAACAGCTTTATGCGAAATAAAATTGATTCCGAAAGTGCCTGAACGATAGTTGTTGAAAATTTTATGCGATTTTGGAATCAACATAAGTCCGCCATTATTTGAATTAATATCATTCAAGGCAATCCAAATATGGGCTATGCCAAATTTTTGTTCTTCAACTATGCTGTAATCTTGGTGGAGGTTGAAAAAATTATTTCCATTTTTGTTTTTTACTGCAAAATGTGCCAGAACTTGTTTTATATCTGTGAAGTGAAGCTGTAAGTTATTGCCAAGTATCTTAAAGATTTGATTACATACATTTTTATTTTTTTTGAAGTCGTTAGTTGTATGTGTAACATACATACCGTCAATTGAATTGTAATTTTCCGAATACAATTTCAGCAATTGATGGATAACATCTGAACTGCAAAATTTGGGTAATACACAATATCCGTTATCAGAAAAAAAACGATTGTGTTCGTCCAAAATAAAAATGTGCTTGTCTTTTAATTCATGTCGGCTACTCATTCTGTCATTAGCTTGTAAAATATTCAAAATCACACAGGCTTAACGGTTTTAAGTTCAATATTCCTAATTCTTTTTCAGGCGTTAGGTGTATGGGTTTTGTTTTAAAAGAAATACGAAGAACGTCTTCTACGTCTGAAAATTTATATTTAAACACAGCTCCTCCTTCGTAGTCTGCTGCATAATGAACAATTTCAGAATTCTTATTCACGCCTACTAATGTTGCTGCCAATCGAGCAGCATTAGAGTTGTTGGGCAATGAGAAATGCAACAATCTGTGGTCGTAAATAATAGCATCTCCACAGTTAAGGTACAAAGTCTGACCATGCTTGAGTTTAATTTCTTCTCCTCGTTCAAGATAAAACTGCTCTAAGTTGATTCCGCGAGGTTGGTTTACAACTTTGTGAGATTTAGGTACAACTCCGAAAGCTCCGTTATCTGTATTAGTATCTATAAGTGGGGTCCAAATATTAAATGATATTTCGTTCGGTTCATTTGCATACTGCCAATCTGCGTGCAAAGGCATAGATGGTCCTCCGGGAAGTTTTGTAAAAAAATTTCCCCAAAAAGGCGTGTATTGCCCATTAATGTGCTCTATGAAAGAAGAAGCAAATGCTTCTTTTATTTTCTCATCTACAGATTTTTTATAGTTGAAATCTTCGGCTGCAAATGTTGTGAAAGAAGCTCGACACTTATCTGAACCGGATTGCTGGTGAAAATCAACTAATGTTTGGGTTTGTGTTGTACTTAAAAACTTTTTGATAATAACATAGCCCTGCTCATTGAGCAAATTGTTTAAATCTTCATTTACAAAAACACTATGCATTGGAAAGTTTATCTGCCGGTAATAATCAAAATGTCGTGAAGAACAGTTCTATAAAGCTAATTTCTTTACTTGAGCAGGAACGAAATTATACCGCTCCAATATAGCTTGACAAACCTTTTACAATCTCATTATCAGTATATATCGGAGGGTCGAACTTGAATTTTTTAACTATTTTAAATCTGTGATCTTGATTGCCCCATGCGCTTTCAAAGAAGAAAGTATAAGGCACTTCATAAACAGTTACTTCGTCTGATTCGAGATTATGATAGAAATAACAAAGTTGAGCATCTTCATGTAGCAGCCCGAAGTGAACTACAGGGCGGGCTAAAGTTGTCTTATTATCGAAAGAGCCATGAAGCACTTTATCGTCATAAACTATTAAGTCCCCGGCTTTTGCATAAATAATTTCGCAATGGTCCATGAGTAGTTTTTCATGGTTCTTATAGGGCCATGGAGTAAAATGAGGCAGCGGGTATGTGAAGAAGCGATGACTACCCTTAACCACATATAAAGTTCCGTTTTCAGGAGTGGTATCTACTATGGGCATCCAAATATTTCTGTAAGAAAACTTATCTTCTTCATGCACACTAAAATCTCGATGAACATATATGGAGCTTTTTTCGGTTGCATTTTTAACCAAAAATGTTGCTGCCGGACATTTGTAATTTTTAAATGTAGATTGAATGTTTGGCTTAACTACATTTAAAATTCTATCGCTCAATGTGGCAGATACTTTGTGGTCTATGTCGCATAGGCTGTTCCAAAGCGCTATTGGCTGACCGGCATAATCATAATGCGACTTGAACAGAAACATCAATTCTTCAACTTGTTCAGGAGTAATAAATCCTTTCAAGTGAACATACCCATTTATTTGAAATTCATTTTCTAATGAAGGGTCTGTGAAAGTGGCTGATTTCATATTTTTATTTTATTTGTTATCTAAAAACTGTTTTGAAATATCCAAGAAATTTATTTATGGTTTTTCGGCTGCAACTTAGTCAGATTTTATTGCCCTATGTATTCCATTATCGCTTTAAAATAAAATCTCGTTTAGCTCAAAAATACTTCGGAAACATTTTTACAATAAATTTCCAAGCAGCTTCTATATTTTCAATTAGACCAAAGTTAACACAAACATCCTGATGCTCATAGATTTAAAGTCACTCATGAGGGCGATTTTTATTATTCAGATATTCAAATGAAATTTAGAAATGCTTTTTGCAAGGGCAATAAATATCACCATGTTTGAAACTCTCTGCGGAAAAATTCTATAGTCATAAAAATTAATTTTGATTCGCTTATACAGGTTCTGAAACAATCTTCATATTGAAAGATATGTTTGTGAGTTGGTTGATATTTGTAGGCTCAACATTTTCGCGCTTTGCCCAACTCAAAAAATCATATACTGTGAGTAATTCAAGTGGTTCGGTTATTTTTTTAACTACTTCGCCACGATATGGCCTTGCTGTGCAGTTTTCATAAAAAGCAACATTAGTAACCAAAAAATCTTCAGATTGTTTATATATTTCCAAAGGTGCATTTTCAACAGACTCGTCCTTATACACCGACAAAATATCGGCATCTTTAGGAAAGATACCACTCATTACAACAACTCTTTCTTTGTTAGAATTATTGAGATGAGAATAATGAACCAGCCTGTTGTCAAACATCAGAATGTCTCCTGCTTTTAATTCTATAGAAACAAGATATTTTCGAAGCACATCTTCATACTCTGAAAAGGGAGGGGAAAATGATATTCCCCGATAAGGATGAAAAAATTTATGGGTTTTTGGTACAACACATAGAGTTCCGTTGTTTAAATCCGTATCCTGAAGAGGAATCCATATACTGAGCGGTGAGTGTCTGAACTCATCTAATCCGGTAGAATCCTGATGAAGTGTGAAATCGCTTTTGGGACCAGGGATTTTTACGATAAACGAATTAATTACAGTCTTGTAGTTCTTAAGTAAGTTATCATAAGTCGGACGTAGTATTTCTTCAATTTCAGCATGAACTTTTTTTCTATAAGGAATATCTTCTGAATACAAACTATAAAACATTCCGCCTTCGGCTTCCTGAAAGTTATGCAGTTTCTTGTATAATTTTTTGAGCAATTCAATATTCTTTTCCCCGATATTACCCGGCATATGAAATCCTATATCATGTAAAATTTCTTTCGTTTCTCTCGATTTTACCACCTCATGAGGTTTAGGGGTCCAGTCCATTTGTGTTTTTTTTTACTAATTTAAGTTATTAAGGCGGCATAGTAAAACTTTATCTTTATACTTCGCAAATTTTCTGAAGGCAGATTAGATTGAGCGCTTGGTATGAATAATAAAATAAAGGCATTATTGTTTGTTTTCTTTGCATTTATAAATATCAGGCTTATTATTATGCTTGCTGAGTGTCGGGCTGATTTTTTTACTACATTTTCGGTCTATTCATTGTTTTTTCTGCTAATTGTTTTTCTCAAAAGAAAATATATTTTCTCGGCTAATGTGATGCTTTTGATTTCGGGCATCATTATATCTTTCTTTTTTGCAGAAATTGTATTGAGATATGGGTTTAAGTACCCTCAATCATATACCGAAGCAAATGGCGGAAAGTATGCCTCTCCATCAAGAGGATTCTGGATAGATAGATTGCATTTAAAAGCTGAAGGGCACAGAAAAGATTTACACACTCTCGAATTCCGACCCTTTGAAGAAAGAAGTATTGCCCGTTGCGAAAAAAATAATTTCCCGAATGAAATTTATAATCAGTTGGGATTGCGAGGAGATATTCCGGAAAAGGGAAAAAAAATTATAGTAACATTTGGAGACTCTTTCACAGAAGGTGCTTGTGTTGTTCTAAAGAATAGTTACCCCGAAATTTTAAAAAACTTATTGCAGACAGCAAATAACGATTTTGATATTCTTAATGCAGGAATAAGCGGAAACGACCCATTTTTTGATTGGAAAATGCTTTTAAAGCTTCATGACCAATTTCAAATTCATACTGCAATTTTTTTAATCAATAGCAGCGATATTTCAGACATTATAGCAAGAGGCGGTAAGGAGCGCTTCCTCGAAAATGGAGATATACAATATTTAAAAACGCCTTGTTGGGAATACATTTATTCATTCAGTTATGTATTTAGGCTTTTCATTCATAATGCGCTGAAATATGACAGAGAATTTTTTCGCAAGAATGAAAAACAAATTAAAGAAACAGAAGCCCTTACTAAGCTCAAAGAATTATTTATTGATGAAATTTCTCCTTTTTGTTTGAAAAACAATATAAATCTGGTAATTGCTATTCATCCTCTTGATTGGGAGTTAGACAATGCCGGAAATTATGAAAACTTAAGAAAAACCATGTTAGAAATTCAAAATGCAAAAATTATTGACACTTACACCGCAATAAAGAAACAAAACAGTATTGATGCATTGTATTTATCTGTCGATAAGCATTTTAATGGAAAAGGTTACCGATTAATAGCAAACGAAATTTTTAAGAAAATCGAGCAACAAACAGCCTTTTGCCTTTAAATTGTTATAAATTTAACCTTAAAAAAGACAAGCATCTTGAAAATTCTTCTTGTAAACCCTCCTGTAATTAATGTTTTAGAACCTTGGTTTGACGAACCTAATTTTGTTCGCACTTCATTGGCTTTTTTGGCAGGTTATCTTCGGGAATATAGCAATTTTCATGTGGTATGTTTAGATGCCAAATTTGAGCGCCTTAATTTTGAGCAAACACTAAATAAAATAATAAGTGAAAAGCCCGACTTGGTAGGTTTCACGGCATTTACCAATGAAGTAAAACCTTCTGCCTATTTGGCTGCAAAAATTAAACAACAACTTCCCTATACTAATACGGTACTTGGAGGTGCACATATCACGGCTCTTCCCGTTCAAACCATGCGCGAATTTCCCTCTATAGATATAGGTGTTTTTGGAGAAGGTGAAGAAACATTTTTAGAGTTATGCAAACATATCTCATCAGAGAAATCGTTACATGGGCTGGAAGGAATTGTTTTCAGAAAAGATAATGAAATCGTTAAAAATCCCGAGCGCCCCCGCATCCTTAATCAGGATAGCATTCCAATGCCCGCATGGGATTTAATGCCCGCTTCAGAAATGTACTACATTCAAACTATTAGAGGTTGTCCGTTCAATTGTATTTTTTGCATGAATCACAACGGTAAAGTAGCGCGGAAGCGCAGCCTTCAATTGGTAATAGACGAAATGAATTATTTAATAAAAAGGGGTGCCAAACAAATTTCATTCGGAGACGAGCTTTTTAGTGTAGATATGAAACGCACCCATGAACTGCTCGATTTAATGATACATAATAAAATAGGCGAAAGGGTGAAATGGGATATTCAAACTCATGTTTCATACGTAGATGATGAACTGTTGGCTAAAATGAAAAAAGCAAACATTTATCGTTGCGAAATGGGTGTGGAGTCTGGAGATGAAGAAGCACTCAAAAGAATGGGAAAAGCTACCAATGAAGAAATAATTTTAAAAGCATTTCGCTTAGCCAGAAAACACAACATTACTACCGGCTCATTTCTTTTGATTGGTCAACCAAATGAAACATTATCAACCATATGGAAAACAATTAAGATGGGTATCAAGATTAATCCTCATGAACCCATGATTGGAACAATGGTTCCTTACCCCGGAACAGAAGTATCTAAAATGGCAGCAAAAGGAGAAGGAGGATACAGGTTAGTGAGTTTTGATTGGGATAATTACGGAAAACAAATCAACGGCTCACTTGAGTTTACTAATCTCTCGCTAAGAACCATAAAATTTATGCAGATGGTGGGCTATACACTCATCTTTTTAGCAAACTTTCGATTTATTGATTTTGCAAAGTTTTTTTGGAATTACCGCATTGCAGCAATAAATCTTTTTACAGATACTTTTTTCGGGCAAAAGCAAAGTAAATCTCATAAGCCCGATGATTATGAAAAAACCATCAACAGCCATAGCCAAATATCTTTTAACGAAATGCTTGAAGCAAGAGCCTATTGGAAAAAAGTGCAATCAGACGAAATTAAAAGAGCAAAAAAACATAAGCCCGAACTGCTTCACGAACAAACTCCTCTTCGATAATTTAATCAATAACCTAATTATACAAAGCGTATGGTGAAAGCTCCCTTTAAATAAGTTAAATTCGAGGTAAAAGAAATGCAAATCAATATTCCGGTAAGAAAATAGAAAAAATGAAAACATACAATGCTGCGGTAGTTGGTTTTGGGTACTGGGGACCGAATCTGGCAAGAAACATCAACTCTAATCCTAATTTTATTTTATCGGGAATTGCCGATTTAAACCAATCAAAAAGAGATTTGGCAAAAAATCAGTACCCCTCTATAATCATTGAAGAGTGCTACACTTCCTTTTTAAATGATGATAGAATAGACGTAATCGTTGTAGCCACTTCTTCTGAAAAACACTACGAAATAGCCAAGGCGGCATTATTAAAAAACAAGCATGTATTGTTAGAAAAACCCGCTTGCGCTTCTTATGAAAAACTTTCAGAACTGCACGATCTTGCTAAGGCAAGAAATCTCATCTTAATGATTGATTACACTTTCCTATACAATGGAGCTGTGAAAAAAATTAATGAAATTATTAAATCAGAAAGTTTTGGAGAAATCAACTACATTGATACTGTTAGAATAAATCTCGGAATTTTTCAGAATGACGTGAATGTAATTTGGGATTTAGCCTCGCATGATATTGCAATAATAAATTCTCTTACGGGTCAGTTTCCTACAAGAGTAAAAGCAGATGGAATTTCACATACCGATAATGAAATTGAAAACATTGCTTATATCACGCTGAAATATAATAACCCTAAATTAATAGTTCATATTAGTTGCTCATGGTATTCTCCGGTAAAAATTAGACAGATGCTCATCGGAGGAGATAAAAAAATGTTGATTTACAACGATATTGAACCCACCGACAAAATCAAGGTGTATGATTGCGGATTCAATTTTAAACAAAGCCAAAACAGAGAAAATCTATTGGTAGATTACAGGCTTGGCGATATTACAATTCCGAAAT
The DNA here is from genome assembly GCA_964518215.1 of uncultured Chitinophagaceae bacterium. Taxonomy (GTDB): domain Bacteria; phylum Bacteroidota; class Bacteroidia; order Chitinophagales; family CAIOSU01; genus CAYSGX01. Next base: position 30,013 of record CAZFFP010000017.1, on the reverse strand, counting down.
TCGACACTACCGAGCCTTTGGCTATGTTAATAGACGATTTATATATTGCTATTTTAAAAAACAAACAACCCATTGCCTCTTCCATGGTAGCCCTAAATGTCTCAAAAGTTTTAGAAGCTGCACAACAATCTGTCAAATCAAATGGTGTTGAAATTTCAGTATTGAATAATTAGTTAGCTTAATAAATTTAAAATGAAACTTGCTCTTGCCCAACTTTTAGTAGAGGGAACAGAACCCGAAAGAAACTTTGAAAGAGCAGAGCGCCTAATAAGCCGAGCCAAAAGTCAAAATTGCCAAATAGTCTTGTTGCCCGAAACTATTGATTTTGCATGGACTCACCCCGATGCTTTAAACCATGCAATGCCAATTCCCGGAGCACATAGCGATATATTTTGCTCATTGGCGGTTAAATACGATATCTGGATTTGTGTAGGATTAACCGAAAAAACTACCCAATGCAATTACAACACCTCACTGCTTATAGATAACCATGGAAATATCATCGGTAAGCATAGAAAAATCAATTTACTTACTGTGGAGTTTCCTTATTATGGAGTAGGGCAAAAATTGGAAGTATATAACACTCCTTTTGGGAAAATCGGGCTGAACATTTGTGCCGACAATTATCTCGATGCTATAGATATTGGGCATGTATTAGCCCGTATGGGAGCACAACTTATTTTGGCTCCTTCATCATGGACTGTTGAACATTCTATCACAGAAGCAGAAGACCCATACAAAGATAAATGGATTAAACCACTAACTATTTTAGCAAAAGCACATGGGTTAATAGTTGCAAGCGCTACCAGTGTCGGATATATAGTTGGAGGTCCTTATGAAGGAAAAAAAATGGTCGGTTGTTCTTTATGTATAGGAAAAGAAGGTATCATTGCTCAAGGAATATTCAATGAATTTGCAGGGGACTTAATTGTTGCTGAATTTGAAATGCCTCGCAGAGCAGAAAAAGGAATTGAAATAGGAAAGAAGATGAATGAAAAAGGATTTAAGTTTGGAAATCTGTAAATAATGGTAATAGTAAACGGAATAAAAAAAAATATACCTTATCAAAGATGTACCCGTTGTATCAGTGATAGCACCTGCCCGGGAATAACTTTTGATAATGATGGCCTTTGTAATTTCTGCCACTTGCACGATAAATGGGCAAAAATTTATCCTAACGATGAAAGAGGACAGGCAATTTGGAATAAAACACTTCAGAAAATAAAAAAAGACGGTGCAGGCAAAAAATACGATTGTGTTATAGGCATCAGTGGCGGAAGGGACAGCACCTATGTGCTTCATCTGGCAGTTACAAAATATAAACTTCGCCCTTTGGCAGTTCACTTCAACGATGGATTCGACAATCCGGTAGGAGGGGAGAATATGATAAATATTACGAGAAAACTAGGAGTAGAATTGCGCACCATTACCAGCGATTGGCGCGAAGCAAAAGATTTAAAGATTTCATTCCTTAAAGCATCTGTTCCCGAATTGAATGAAGGAACAGATGTAGGTATTGCCGCTTCATGTTTTGGCGTTGCTTACAAGGAAGGAATTAAACACATGATATACGGGCAATCGTTTCGTACAGAGGGAATAAAGCCCATGAGTTGGGCATTTATGGTGGGCGATTATGTGAATGATGTTCAAAACAAATTTGGAAAAGTAAAACTCCGACCATTTACTGCCGCTGACCCTAATTATCATTTAGGATGGAAAGAGTTGTTTTATTACAGCATCATTAAAGGCATCAAAGCATACTCTCCTTTGTATTATGAAAATTATGTCAGAAAAGATGCGGAAGAAATTATCAAGCGGGAATACGATTGGGTATATCCGGGAGCGCACTATTACGATGATTTATACTGGGCGCTTATCACCTACGTACATCGTGTGAAATTCAACATAGATTTCAGATTGAATGCATACAGTGCCTTAATTCGCGACCAACAAATGGATAGAGAATGGGCAATAGAAGCCGTGAAAAAACCCTATTTAATGGAAGACCCGCGTATTATAGATTTATGCTTGAAAAGACTCGCTATAAGTAAAGAAGAATTTGATGAATGGATGGCTCTTCCGCCCAAAACTTTTAAAGATTATAATACCGGCTATACAACCATGAAATTGCTTCGACCTGCCATTAAACTGGTTACGAAAATGGGATTCATGCCCGAGATTGTTTACGATAAATATTTTCTCTGTGGCGAATAGCAAATACATCTTAGGTATTAACGGAGGCGTGCGTCCCGGCTATCAAGACATATCTGCCGTGTTGATGAAAGAAGGAAAAGTAATTGCGGCTATTGAAGAAGAACGAATCAATAGGGTGAAACAATCTGCCGGACACCTGCCTATGCAATCAGTAAAAGAGGTATTGAAAATTGCAGATATTTCTATTCAGGATATTGCTGTTTTGGCATTTCATGGCAGTACGTGGCACGCAGGTATAGACCATACTCTAAAAAATCATTTTGAGAATTACTTTGGCTTTTGTCCAACAATTAAGCGTTACCATCATCACAGTTGTCATGCAGCATCCACTTTTTATCCTTCTGGATTTGAAAAGGCTTTAATCATTACGGTTGATGGTTCTGGCGACAACGTAAGCACACAAATTGCAATAGGCAATAAAGATAAAATCGAAGTGTTGCAGCGCTATGAGCGTCCTCAAAGTTTAGGAATGTATTATTCCATGTTTACACAACTTTGCGGCTTTACGCGCGATGCCGATGAGTACAAATTAATGGGGCTTTCAGCCTATGGCAACGCATCAAAATTTAATTTAGAAGAAGTGTTACAAGTGAACGACTACGGATATTATCTGAATGAAAAATTCATGACAGAAATTTCTTCGGGGCAACCCTCGCCCGGTCGTCATGAAATGTTGTTCGGTAAATATCTGAATGAATTCATCGGGTTAGAAAGAAGGCACGAAAACTTTATAAATCAGGCATATAAAAATCTTGCAGCCTCTGCGCAGTTTCAATTAGAAAAAGCGCTGGTATCTTTAGTTAAAAAATATGTCGAAAAAACCGGATTAAAGAAGGTTTGTATGGCAGGCGGTGTAGCGTTGAACTGTCTTGCCAATCAGAAAATTGAAGCCATAGAAGAAGTAGATGAGCTATTCGTACAGCCAGCATCGAGCGATGCTGGAATTTCTTTGGGCGCTGCATATCTCGCAAGTTTAGAATCGGGGATAATGTATTTTGAAAAACAAACGCACACTTTTTACGGAAATAATTTTTCTTCGGAGGAAATAGCCGAAACGCTTTCTAAATGCAACATTGGTTATGAGAAAATAGAAAACCCCGCTGAAAACGCAGCGAAACTTTTATCCTCAAATAAAGTGATTGGTTGGTTTCAAGAGCGCATGGAATTTGGTCCGAGAGCATTGGGCAACAGAAGCATATTGGCAAATCCGGCTGCGGAAAATATTCAACAAACTGTTAATCAGAAAATTAAATTTCGCGAAGGCTTCAGGCCTTTTGGAGCAAGCATTTTAGAAGAAGACTTTCATTATTATTTTGAAGCAAAGTGCAACGATGCCCCATACATGACCAAGGTATTCAACGTGAAACCCGAATTCAGAAAATTGATTTCAGGAGTAATACATACCGATGGAACTTGTCGAGTACAAACGGTGAATGCTTCGCAAAATAAATTGTACCACCAGTTACTTACTGAGTTTAAAAAACACACCGGACATGGCTTGCTGCTCAACACAAGTTTTAATTTAAGTCACGAACCTATTGTAAATACGCCCCGAGAAGCGGTGGCAAGTTTTTTTGCGAGCGGCATGGATGCGTTGTATATTGGAAGTTACCTTGTTAAAAAATAACGAATGCCTTTTGTAGAAATACTTACCGATAATAATAGAAATCAGTTGTTGAAAAATAACGGTTATGCTGTTGTGCCATTCTTAAATAATGAAGAGATAAATGAACTTACAGATTTTTTTTACAGACATCACCCGGTTCTTCCGGAAGGAATGTATGCGTCTTCTCATGCCGGGAATTTCGATTTCAGAAAAAAAATGAATAATGAGATTCAAAAAGTTTGCAAACGAGCAATTGATTTTACTTTTCAAAATGCAACTGCGCTTGGTGCAACTTTCATGGTAAAAAGTAAAGGTGAAAGCGGCAGCCTTCATCCTCATCAGGATTGGAGCATAGTAGATGAGAAACAGTTTAATTCATATAATGTATGGCTACCATTAGTAGATGTGAATGAAGCTAACGGTACACTTCTTATTTTGCCCGACAGTCATCATATTTTTGAAAACACCAGAGGGTTGAATATTCCGTCTTCTTTTCAAAAAGTGATGAATGAAGTTTGGGATTATTTAGTACCTATAAACATGAAAGCAGGCGAAGCTTTAATATATGACCACCGCTTGCTGCATGCTTCAGGAATTAACAATACCAATATCCCGCGCCTTGTAATAGTCTATGGCGTTATACCCAGTCAAGCATCTATGCGCTATTACTTCGGAAATAAAAATAAAATTGAGGAATATGCCTGTAAACCCGATTTCTATTTTAATGAAAATATCATTCAGGGACCTTTAGGTTTACAACAACTTTCTGTGATGGAAAATAGCAACCCGATTATTGATTCAGCATATTTGAAAGAAAAATATGGTAAAGAAGTATCTTTAATTCATAGAATATTCAGCTTTTTCAACAAGAGTAATAAACAATAACCAATAGCCCTTTCATTTGATGATACTATATTTTCTTATAGCCATAATAGTTTTTCAGTTTCTGCTTATAGGGTGGTTGTTATTGAGAATAACAGAATCTCCCATTCAGGCTAAAGCGCCTTCGTTCAACACACCACAATCTGTGGCAAATTTTTACAACGAAAGCACCGATAAGTTTTTGGCAGTTTATGGCGAAATCATTCAGGCTTTCAGAACTAATAATGTGGATGACTACCTGAAATACACTGCAGAAAGTATGCAATTGAAAGAAGAAATGAAAGTAATTGATGCCGGTTGTGGCGTTTGCGGACCGGCTTGCTTTTTTGCGCAGAATATTAAAGGGTTACAAATTGAAGCGCTTACAGTTTCTGAAATTCAAGTCGAAAAAAGTAAACAGAAAATTGCAGAACGAGAATTGTTACAACAAGTAAATGTTATAAAGGGAGACTACCATTTACTAAATGAGATTTTTGAAAAAGAAAGTGCAGACCGTGTTTATTTTTTAGAATCTTTCGGGCACAGCAATAACAAACCTAAAGCCATCAATGCCGCATGGGAAGTTTTAAAACCGGGAGGCAAATTATACATCAAAGATTTGTTTTTGCGCGAAAGCGCAGATGAGTGGGAGCAGCAACGCATTAATGACATTGCAGGACAAATTAACAACGCATACGAATACCAGATAGCCGACATGTATGAGGTATTAAAGGCGATTAGAAGAACAGGCTTTTTAATTGAATTTATTCGCCCACCACAAGTTGAAAGAGATAAGTTCGAGCACCTTACTATTTCCAATGATTTTCAGAATCTGTTTAATGTAGGAAAAATTGAAAGTTGGGATGATTATGTTTTTCCGATAGATTTTTTTGAAATATTGGCCGAAAAACCCACCTTCAATATTGAGGAAGATATGCACCTGTATTTCATGAACAGATAAGCGCACCATGCAAGCCGGAATACTTAATACAAATTTGTTTACAAATGCCATTAGCAAAATCTCTTTAGCTACAAGATCTCAAGATTGGCGGCTTAGTTTTTTGCCTTTCGTCATGGGTGGTGTTTATCTTTGGCTATGGTGGTTTCAGATAGATTTTTCAGCATCTTCAGTTTTGATGGTTTTTTTATCATTGATTACTACCATCGGTTTTGCTTCGTTAGGTTACTTCATCAATGAATTTTTCGACAAAGAAAGTGATGCAAAAGCAGGGAAAATTAATAAGCTGGCTTATATCTCGGGCTTTTCTCAATTTTCAATCTTCATTATAGCTGTTTCTCTCACATTATTACCCTGGATTTGGCTGCCAACAAACATTTTGTCTCTGAGCCTGATTGCGTTGCAAATTAGTTTGTTTTTAGTCTATTCTTTGCCTTTCCCGAGGCTTAAAGAAACGCTTTACATTTCATTAATTATAGATGCTTCTTATGCCTACATTGTTCCTTTGATTTTATCTTTCTATACATTTAGTCTATATGCTCAGAAGCCCGGATTTCCGTTTTGGTTTTTTCTTTTTATAGTGGCAGTCTTTTTTATCGGGATCAGAAACATCATTGTTCATCAGGTAAACGATATAGCTAAAGATAAGCGTATTGGACTGCAAACACTACCAACGGTTTTAGGAGTTGCTAAAACAAATAGATTAGTTTTCCTCATAGTATCTTATGAAATATTTTTTTTGACTTTATGGGCGGTGGCTTTATTTTTTCACAGCCAATTAATCATGTTTTGGATATTTCCATACACTTTCATAGCATTCATCACCATCAAAGTTGTTACCGCACGCAACTATAAGATATCTTCTGATATATTGCTTATTAACCGGGCGTATCAATACTTATTTCCCCTGTTTGCAATTTGTATTTTAATTACTCTGAATCCTGTATGGGTAATAATACTTTTTATGCATGTTGTAACTCTTATTCCCCGATATTTTTTTGTTAAAGCAAGAGAGTTTGTTAAAACAACTTATTACCGGCTCATCTCTTTCGTAACCGTTAAAGTAAGAAATTTTATCAGCCGTAGCATTAACCTGCCCATATATTGGTTGTTCAGATTATTTGGCGTTGATTTGATGAAAGAAGGTAAATCTGCTTTTGAATATATAAAATGTAAACTCCTCAAAAATTAGGTAAACACTTTTGTGAAAATGTGCGGAATAGCCGGAATTATTGATTTTAAAAATGGCGTTGAGGCGAATGAACTTCAATTTATGACAACTGCTATTCGCCATCGAGGTCCGGATGATGAAGGGTTTTATATAAATGAAAGTAAATCGGTTGGGTTTGGTCATAGGCGATTATCGTTTCTCGATTTATCTGAAAAAGGAAGACAGCCTCTGTGCAATGAAAAACAAAACATTTGGATAACTTTTAATGGAGAAATATATAATTATCAAATCATCAAAAATGAATTGCAGCAGAAAGGACATGTGTTCAGTTCTAATACAGACAGCGAAGTGTTAATTCATGCCTATGAAGAATGGGGAGTAAATATGCTCGACAAACTTGTGGGCATGTGGGCATTCGCCATTTGGGAGGAAAAAACTCAAACACTTTTTGCGGCAAGAGACCGATTTGGAATTAAACCTTTCTACTTTGGAATACAAAATGAACGGTTTGTTTTTGCTTCAGAAATTAAAGCTATTGCGGCATTAAAATCGTTTTCTTTAAGCCTTAACTACTCTGCTTTTGCCAACTATTTCAATTATCGCTATGTACCCGCTCCCGATACTATATGGAACGAAGTAAAAAAACTTCCGGCTGCTCATTACTTAATTTGGAAAAACGGAAAATACTCAACTCATGAATACTGGAAATTAGAAAGCGGAAATAATACTGAAAAAAGAAACGTTTTGATAGAAGAAATTAATCAGTTGTTGTATGATTCCGTGAAACTCCATGCCGTAAGCGATGTCCCTGTTGGCGCTTTTTTGAGCGGAGGATACGATAGCACTGCAATTGTTTACTACTTAAATCAATTGAATTATCCGCTGCATACCTTTTCTATTGGTTTTAATAACTGGGAAAAAAGTGAACATCACTTTGCCGAACTGGTGGCAAAACAGTTACACAGTCAACACACTTCCTATCTGGTAGATGATGCGCATCTCGAATTGCTCGACCATTTATCTTGGGTATATGATGAGCCTTTAGCAGATATTTCTACCTTGCCTACATATATGGTGAGTAAAGTAGCTTCAGAAAAAGTAAAAGCTGTAATGAGCGGGGAAGGCAGCGATGAGATTTTTGCCGGCTATACTTGGCAACGCGACTTCAAGCCTAAAAATTTATGGGAGCAATTAAAATACAATTTCAGAAAACATGAGAACCATTACATAGTATCATACTACGCAGAAGCAATGGCTATGGGAAGATTTGATGCCGCTGAACAGAAAAAATTGATGAATCCCGATTTGCATCAACATATAAATGAAAATTCAGATTGGTATTATGCGCAGCACTTCGATAAAGAACTTTCTCCCCTGAAAGCTATTCAAAAAATGGACATGAAATGTTTTATGGGAGAATTGGTTTTGACTAAAGTAGATAGAGCAAGTATGGCTAACTCATTAGAAGTAAGAGTTCCCTTTTTGCACCACACATTGTTTGAAAAAATATTTAGCCTGAAAGAATCAGAGTATCATCAGCCCGAACAAACCAAGTCTTTACTTTATGAGCAATTGAAAAAAGCATTCCCAAAAGAAATATTGGAAAGAAGAAAGCAAGGATTTGTGGGTCCTGATAACTACTATATGAATATCGAATGGTATAAATCTGAATTGACAAATAGCCATTTAATTAAAGATGGCATTATAAAAAAAGATTACGTAGAAAATCTCTTGAAAGAAAACTATAATTGGAAGCTCTGGAAAATATTAGTAATGGAGAAATGGTATGTGAAATGGGCTCGGTAAACTATTAAATTTTTAAGTTTGAGAAAATTATGGCATCAATTTATATAACAGGCGGAGCAGGGTTTATTGGTTTTCATTTGCAAAAACATTTGAAGGGCAAATATGATATAACTGCATTAGATATATTAAAAGCCGATAACAAGGCAGCTTTGATGCGTGCAGCCGAATCAGGAAATGTTTTGAAAGGAAATATTCAGGAAAATTTTTTAGACAATATCCATCAGAAGCCCGAAGTAGTTATTCACTTGGCAGCCGAAACCGGAATCCCCGGTTCATTGAGCAATCCTGCAAAATATTTTGAAGCCAATGTGCAAGGCACCTTTAATGTGTTGGAACAATGCCGTAAAAACAATGTAAAGTATCTGATATATACCAGCAGCTCATCAGTATATGAAGAGGCACAAGCGGTCATGTTTGAAAACACAGGAACTACTCATCAGTTGTCGTTTTACGGCACTACAAAAAAAATGTGCGAAATGATGGTGGCAAACTATTGCCGGCAGTTTAGCATTACTGCTATTGGGTTAAGACTATTCACTGTTTATGGCTCGTGGACCCGACCCGACATGGCGGCATACAAATTTATGAATGCTATTGAAAACGAACTGCCAATAACCCTTTATAACCAAGGAAATGTTTTTAGAGACTTTACACATGTTAGCGATGTCGTAAATTCTATCGAATTGTTGATAGAAAAAATCCAACAGGAAAAATACGGAATACACCAAATTTTTAATATAGGCTGCGGAAGTCCTGTTTCGGTGAAAAATTACGCAGCAGTAATTGCAGAAAATCTAGGTAAACCACTTCGCTTTAACTCTGCTGAACTGCCGCCAAACGAATTGATTGCTACTCATGCCGATTCATCTGCTCTATGTGCATATACCGGCTACCAACCTTCCTGCGCTATTGAGATTGGAATAAAAGAAATGACAGATTGGTTTAAAAAAGTAAAATATGAATAAGGGCATTTTTGTGTTTGTGGTTTGTGGCGATAGGGAGCATATTGATACACTTAATTACTCTCTTCAAGCGCTTAGGAAGTTTTCCCGAAACGAAATTTTTGTCCTTACAGATTTGTCGAGAAACGCCATTCCTATCAATCACCCCAATATTGTTGATGTAAAAACTCCAAAAAATTACAATCACCATCAGGCAAGTGTTTTTCTAAAAACATCTATTCACCGCTATTTTCCCAAAGGCTTTCAATATTGCTACCTTGATACAGATATTGTAGCGCTTAATGATAAAGTAGATGAAATCTTTACACAGTATCATGCCCCGATTACTTTTGGTAAAGACCATTGCCGAATGAATAAATTCAGTCCTTCGGCTGTAAATTGCGGCTGTATCGAACAATTCGACAAATGGCAAAAAGAGCTTAAATACCTTTTTAAAAAATATAAACATTTAGAGCGCGAACCCGAACAGCTTGAAAAAAAGAAAATTTTAGAGTTCAGGCTGGAAGAAATTAAAAAGCACCGACTTTCCTATGCTTGGATTAGTTTTAGATTTTGGTTGTCGCCTTATCGGTTCAATTTAGACGGTGATTTTTTTTTAGACAAGCGAAATGAAGTTTGGGTAGATAAGCAAGGCAAAGCAGTGCTTTATGAAAATGAAGACAACGCCATTACACGAATAGAAAAAACTACAGATTATCGTTGCAATATCGAAAACAACCACACATGGACCATTCACGGCAATGAAGTTTTTGACTGTAAATGCAATCACCTTAAAGCAGCTATTACCGAAACTTTCAGTATTGATGTTTCTGAAAACAACTGGCATCATTGGAATGGCGGTGTATTTTTGTTTGATGAGCAAAGTGAAGATTTTCTCGAGTCATGGCATGAAAAAACCATGCATATTTTTGAGTTAGACTATTGGAAAACCAGAGACCAGGGAACTCTTATTGCCACAGCTCAAGAGTTTGGTTTGAAGAATCATCATACACTTCCTTCCGAATTCAATTTTATAGCAGATTACGACCACGATAAAATTGCTCATCATGGCAAACTTGAATTTTCTTTTGACAACACTCCCGGAATTATTAAACCTAATTTCATTCATGTTTATCATCACTGGGGCGATGATAGCTGGGAGGTATGGAAGGAAGTTGAGAAAGTTACCGGATTTTATATGGATGGAGAGCGGCAGATTTTCAATGCGCTATGGATTGGAAGAAAATTAAGTAATCTTGAATTGCTCACTATCCATTCTTTTTTGTCACATGGACATCAATTTCGTTTATGGGCTTATGACCAGATTGAAACACCATTGCCTGATGGCGTTATGTTGGCAGATGCGAATGAAATTATTCCCAGGGAAAAAGTTTTTTCATATAAAAACAGCAATGTCTATGGTCATGGCAAAGGCAGCTATGCAGGGTTTTCAGATATATTCAGATACAAATTGCTCTATGAAAGAGGTGGCTGGTGGACCGATATGGATGTTACATGTCTGCAAAAAATATATACCGATAAGCCATATTTTTTCCGTCCACACCACGAGTTAAAAGTAGTAGGCAATGTGATGAGATGTCCAAAAGGCAGCGATTTGATGAAGCGTTGTTTTGAGGAGGCAATGAAGGCAGTTGATGAAAACAATACTGATTGGCACAAACCTATTCAAATACTCAACGATAATATCTCAAGTCTAAATTTAGAAAAATATATTACCAAACAAGTGAGTAATAACGACCTCTGGGACGAAACCAACCTGTTTATTTGGGGGGAGAAGGAGATTCCGCAAAACTGGCTGTTTATTCATTGGCAAAATGAAGAGTGGAGAAGTAAGGGAGTAAGCAAAACCGATTTTTATTTTCAATCTACATTAGCAACTCTTTTGAGCAAATTCGGTTTAATAAACATTCCTTCCGACAATTGGAGTCTCTTGCTTAATAAGGCGAAACACCATGAATGGATGCGGAAAATATTAAATTGACTATATTAGAGAGGCACACGCTGTATTGATGAAACTAACCAAAGAAGTATTGAATGAATATGCTGCTTCGCGAAGCGGAACATACAACCCCATTGTGTGTCATGCTCCTTTTGTTAGTTTGAATTTTGAACAGAACGGTAACGTAAGAGCCTGCTGCTATAATTTTAAACATGTTCTGGGAACATGGCCTCAAAACAGCGTTAAAGAAATTTGGAAAAGTAAAGCTGCTGATGAACTCAGGAATTATATTAGAAATGATGAATTGGGTGGAGGATGCAGCGAGTGCGGCAGTATGATTGTGGCAGGAAATCATTACGGAGTTCGAGCCAGATTTTACGATGAATATGCCCCTTCCGGAATCATTTCGGCAGCCAAATATCTTAATAATAAAATCACCGGAAACATTGCCTATCCTAAAGTGATGGAATTTGAGTTGAGCAACAAATGTAATCTTGAGTGCGTCATGTGTAACGGCTATTTTTCATCTGCCATCAGAAAAAACAGAGAAAAACTTCCGCCTTTGGAATCTCCTTACAACGATGCATTTGTAGATGAGTTAGACGAATTTATTCCGCATTTAACCGATGCCAAATTTTTAGGGGGCGAGCCGTTCATGATAGATATTTACCTCAAAATATGGGAGCGAATCAGAAAGCTGAATCCTAATATGCGCATACATATTACTACAAACGGCACTTTCCTTACCGATAGAGTAAAGCAATTGCTTGAAGGGTTAAGAGCAGGAATAATACTTTCTATGGATTCGGTAAATGCAGATACTTATCACAAAATCAGAATTAATGGTAGTTATGAAAAAGTCATGAGTAATTTGGAGTATTTCAGAGAATACACCAAAAAGAAAAATACTTTTATTTCTATGGCGGCATGCCCAATAGCTTACAATTGGCACGAGCTTCCCGAAATGTTGAATTTTTGTTTGGAGAAAAATATTACTTTGTATTTCAATGCGGTATTTACTCCCGAAGAACTCTCGTTAAAAGAACAGCCATTAGAAACGCAAGAGGAAATTATAGCTTTTCTGAAAAGCAATCCGGCACCTCAAATGAAAGGCAATTTGAGGTCTCCACAAAACTTGAGTATTAAAGCCTATAATGACTTTATTAAATTGTTGGAAGGCTGGATAAAGGATCGCAGAAACTTGCTTGAACAGAAAGAAATGAAAGTGGCGCAATTGAAACCGGATTCGGGTTTTAATAAAATAAATCTGTCTGAAAAATGGTCTGATGAAACTGTGCAGAAAACGATAATAGATTTGATTGAAATGGAGAAAACCGGATATTTCGAAGAGGAAAAAGAGAAACAACTGTTTTTAGAAAGCTTGTTAAAAGATGCCACTGAAGCGCAACTGCCTTCGGCACTTTTACAATATTTAATTGTACACGAAAAATATCAAGGCGAAAAAGCGTATATTTCGGTGGAAATGACACAAAAAATTTCAGAAATAGCAGCCATGATTTATTCCAGTCCTTACAAAGAAATAATTATAAACAGAATGGCATTAGCGCCTCCATTTGTGATTTCAAAAGTTTTTTCTGAAAAAAGTATAGATGAACTTAAAAAAGAACTAAACTTTTTTAACTGAAAGAACGATGTTAAAATTAAATTTAGCAGGTGAAAAAAACACGATGTGGAAGCAGCATAGTATCGTGAAAATTGTTTTTATTATAGGGAGTATATATTTTTTTCTGTCCGCCTTAATTTCTATCGTCAACTACCAGTATAAATTTATTTATGACGGAACCAGCATCGTTTTTCATATTGCCAATTATGAAGAATTTCCGCCTGCCGCACAAAGAGAAGTTTTTTATCTACAGCAAATTATTCCTGTAATGTTGGCAAAAGGAACCGCTTCTCTTAAAAGCATAATGATAGGATATGTGCTGAATGTTTACATGTTGTTCTATTTAATGTTTGCCTTCATTATGTTGTATTTTAAAGATGCTGTTTCGGGCATTTTATTGTTGGTAGTGCATTATGTTGGAGACCCGCTCAACCAGATTATAATGGTTGAAGAACTATTGCCCGGGGCATGTTTTATTATAGTTCTGTTCAGCTTTTATAGAAATCTAAATTTGATAAATACAGAGTGGAAAAAATACGCCCTCGGCACTTTGATTATATTTTTCATTATTCGCTCACATCCCCTGGCGACATTGTCTTTAATAGCAGCCATACCAATTGTTATCATGAGTGATGTAAGTTATTTCAAAAAGCATTTTAAAACATTTGTCTTTTTGGGTGGAGTATTTTTACTGTTAATGGCTCAAAAATTCGTAAGCCTGAACGACTATGATTCAGGAAGGCTGAGCGAGGGAAAGGGATTTATGGAGTCTATAACAGATTTTTTAAGCCCCCGATATTTTATGGGAATGTTCTATTTTTTGTTTTCAGTTCGATTTTTTTTTACTGCTTTGTTTGGTGTTACAATATTTTATCTTCTTAAAAACAAAAAACATATCGAATTATTTGTATTAATTGTAATATTTTTCGGAATCGTATTGCTTTTCAATATGTTGGCGTTGGATTTGGAAGATAATAACTGGTACCCCCTGCACCTTAAATATGACCAATGGACATTGCCCGTGAGATTTGTAATTTTTACAGCATTTTGTTATTTGGTTCTTGAAAAAATTTCTCCTTACCGAAATGCAAAGTTGATTGCTTCAGCATCTACAGTTCTGTTTGTTTTGTCTTTATTTCACTATTCGTATTCTTATAATATCAGTAAAGAATATCATCGGCAGACAAACGCAATAATAGAAAAATGTATTGAAGAAAATATTACTAAAGCCGTTATCGAAACTAATGAATTGGGAGCATGGCCGCCTATAGTTGAGAATGCTTATTTTGATATACTTATTTTTTCTTCATTAAATCGCGACAGCTCCATTCAGGTGGTCTATTTAGATGAAGATGAAAGTTATGATAATTCAGTGTTGGGCAACAGTGAATATTTAATTCTTCAAAAGGATCATGATGTAGTTTCTATTGAGGAATTGAACAACAAGCATTTTTTTATTTCAGACAAAGACACTTATCAGTTTATAACATTAGAATAGTGGGTACTTACCTATTTTCACTCGTGTTTAAATCGGTCTAATTAACACATAAAAGCATTAATATTATTCGGCAATAACGCCAATGTCATTAGTATCGCTTTTTGTGGCAGGGTTGGTTTTAATATAAGCGTAAATATTATTCAATATTGTCTCTGCCATCATTTCATAACCCTTTGAGTTGTGGTGCCCGTCATATTTCCAAAAATAATCTGAAGGACTTGTGTTATTAATTTTAATATAATTGAGATAATCAGGCAATAAGTCAATAAAAATTATTTTTTCATTTGAAATGAGGTAATTGTTTATTTCGGTGAAATCAAATAAATACTGTTCATTTTCAATTTCATCTCTTTCGGGGCGTTGTATCACAATCAATTTTATATTTTCTTGTGCGCAAAGATTCGCGTATTCATCAAATAATTCAATTACCTGTCGGTTCAATCTTTGCTCTTCTTCAGAAGTTATTTCACCTTTTCTCAGCAATTGATTATAGCCGGCCATTTCAAAAAAAATACGACTTATATAACTCATGGCATACAAAGGTTCCCAAAAAGGTGCGGGATAATGTTCTACAATGCCATTTTTTTTAAAACGCTCCATACCTCCGCGCAAAACAATATCGGTTATCAAGTCTTGACTTACAATTGATTGTATAACAAAATCCGGTTGAAATTTGAGTAATAAATCTTTCAAATTGATATAATTATTAAATGGGTCGCTTCCACACACTCCGGCATTCATAACATAGTAGGAATCGTCATGGGTACTTACTTTTTCTCTAAGTAATGCTACATAGCTTGAATCGAAAGGCGCACCATCGCCTTCTGTAAAAGAATCTCCAAGTGCTAAAATTCTTTTTTCACCGGGCTTTTTATTCATCTGCCACTCCTTGTCAATAAACCCTAAAGAATTGGCTGTAGCGCAATAGCGGTATTCGGGCTTATTAAGACAGCGTATTTTTCCGAGCGGCCATCGGTGATAATAACTCCCTTGTAACGCAGCGTATGGACTTGTATAACTGCCATCAATTTTCTCCAAATAAGTTTTATAGGTGCCTGATATGGAAAGGTATGCCTCAAACAAAAACAAACTAAAAATTACCGATGAGAACGAAATCAGGACGTTTACATATAATGCCGGTTGCTTTCTTTGTAAAATAAATTTTATCAGCAAAAATCCTATTATACATAAATAAACAAATAGCATCAGGTGGGTATGCCATTTAATAAAACTCAGACCAACCTGGAAATACCAATAAGTTTCCCAAGCAGCATATACAATTAAAGGAAGTAAAAAAAATGTCCATACGGGCACTTTAAGCGTTATTTTTTTATCGAAAAATGAAAAGGAAGTAGGCATTTTAATTTCTTTCTGTGAGCATATCAGATAATTCGGGAAATATTTCTTCAAAGTTTTCGCTTCTTAACCCATCTACTGCTTTTACCCAGTGAGCAAAATCTTTTTGTTCGGTGCGATGTGCCGACATCATAAAGTTCAGAACGGCATCAACATGATTAATAATGTTGGAGTTATTTGGAAGAGAAGTAAGATAATTGTTTTTAAATTTTTCATAGTTTTTCAAAACAGCTTCTTTAAGCTTCGGTGTTAAATTTGTAATGTTGAAATAAGAAGGTTCGAAAAGAAGATAAAGATTCATCCTGTCTGTATCTACGAAGTTATTTTCAACCATATACTTGTAAAAATCAGGAATGTGTAAGATATTAAATATGCTTACAGTTACATTTACGCCAAATAAAACTGTTGGGCATTCAACTTGCAATCGTCTTATGTTTTCTTCAATTTTCTGCCATCTTTGACCTTTGCGTTGGTAGTCGCCTTGTTCGCACATACCATCTAAACTGGCCCAAACATCTACTTTACTGAAATGATTCCAGAGTTGAACTGCATCGTATTGTTTATACTTTAGTGTAGATAAATTTGTATTGTAACTCAGCGTAATGTCTGTTATTCTTTTTTCAATTAAATATTCGAGCGTTTGGTAGTGGTTTTCCATTACTAATGGTTCGCCACCGGCAAAGTGTAGCCGTTTTACTCCATTAAGTATTCTTTTATAAGAATCCCAAAATGCTGTTTCATCGTGCGAAACTTTCATTTCTTTAGCAGAGGGTAGAGATGGTATTTTCCCTATTTTTATTTCGTCTTCATACCATTGAGAGCTATACACGCTGTCGCAAATTCTGCATTTATAGTTGCATTTATTATTAAACCTGATATCGAGCAATGGGATATTTAATTCATTTAGTGAGCCATCTTCTTTAGTTTTTTTAATAGTCTCGAAATTATTTTTATAATCTCGATTGTATTTCATTCGCTCACTCTCTTTGCCTATTGCCTCATAATTGTAACAATGCGAGCAAATAGAATTTTTTTTGCCCGATAACATGTTTTTTCTCAATCGCTTCATATTATCAGAATTCCAAGAATCTTCTATTCTTGGATTTTCTCTCAAATCTCCTAACTCGTTACCGCTATGAACATGAGCCATACAACAAGGCGCAACTTTGCCATTAGTTTGCGCATGAAGTTGAACCCATGGAGCCATACAAAATACCTTTGAATCGTTCAGTAACTCTCTTTTGTTTGCAGTCAAAAGAGAGTAAACTTTCTTAAATATGCCTTTTATATTCATGGTTTACTAAAACATCTTAAATGTAAACGTTTTTTCCAAAGGTTGACTTAATCATTGCAAAATCCTTATTTTAGGGAACAATTTAAAGCAAAAATGGACATTTTTGAAGCCATAAAATCTAAACTTACTGAGAATAGTAACTATAACAAAGCAATAGCCGCAGGCTATAAGCCACTCAACAAAAGACAATATGCCAAATACAATAGTTTTCGCCCGCAAGGACCTAAACCTGTGTTTTGTTATTTGCCTTACAATAGCCTTACTTTTTCATTCAGCGGAAAAGTATATGTGTGTTCCTATAACAGAGATGTGATTTTGGGGGAATATCCGCAAAACAGCATCAAAGAAATTTGGGAAGGTCCAAAAGCCCGTAAACTGCGTAGGCACATGTCTCATAATGATTTGGAATACGGATGCCGACATTGTAAATTTTTTTTCGACAAAGGAAAGTTCTCTAATATCAGACCCCTTGTTTTTGATAAATATTTTAAACATACCAATGCAGATTATCCCAGAGTTTTGGAATTTGAAATAGACAACAAGTGTAATTTGGAATGTCAAATGTGCAATGGTGAAGTATCTTCAAGCATTCGAAAAAACAGAGATAAACTACCGCCTATTCCAAGCCCTTATGACGATAACTTTGTAGAGCAACTCTCAGAATACATACCCACATTGCAAGAAGCAAAGTTTTATGGCGGTGAACCTTTTATGATTCCACTCTATTACAAAATATGGGAAAAAATAAGAGAGCTTAACCCTAAACTCGAATTGTTTGTAATTACGAATGGTACCTTGTGGAATAAAAATATAGAGAGTTTAATCAACGATTTGAACTTTGATGTTGCTATTTCTATTGATGCTCTCGATAAAAACAAATTAGAGAAAATCAGGAAAAATGTAGTGAAAGAAACACTGTTGGAAAACATCAACAGATTTAGCGAAATATGCAGAAGAAAAAACAAATATCTTTCGTTAAGCTTTACCATTCAAAAAGAAAACTGGGATCAACTTCCGGCACATATAGAACTGTGCAATAGCGTTGAAGCTTATGCTTATATCAGCTATCTCGAAAATCCTAAAGAATTTTCTATTCTGGAGTTGCCCCGTGAACAAATAGAACAGATAAGAAAATGGATGGATGAGTTTTCATTTCCAACCAACACTGCTAAAGAAAAACACAATAAGCGTTGCTTTGATGATTACAAAACATATCTTGATGCTTATTTAAAAAATGAAAAGGAATCGCGATACAATGACTATCAGTTTGTTCCCGAATGGGCAGATGCCAATGATGCAGGAATCTTCGAAAAAGAAAACCACATAAGAATAAAACCTAATGCAACAAAAGAAGAATTTTTGAATAATTGCGAGAATTTTATGAAATCGAATCCCGATTTCTACAAGTATGATTTAGAAGAAATAAAAAGAAAACTCAATACAGTTTTAAATCATTTCGATCAAAGCGAGCATACAAGAATTTTCGGAATGATTTTGAAAGCCGATATGGCAAACACATTGAAATCTATATCTGAAAATGACATTCCTGAATTAGTAAAATCAACCGAGGAAATGCTTCCTCTTGTAGTTATAGAAGTAGAATGAAAGAAACAGCAATAGAAATATTAAGTAAAACAATTGGACTTTTTCGAAAACAAGAGGGTCCGGGGTTAAGCAAATCAACGATAAGCACATACAATGCTGCCAGAAACAAGCCAAACTCTACACATATTTGTCATGCGCCATTTTCGAATATGTATTTTAATGTGCATGGCGATTGTGCGCCTTGTTGGCTTACCTTTTTAGACCCTGATTCTTATCCAAAAAAATCTATCAGAGAAATTTGGTTTGGAGAAAAATTTCAATCCCTTAGAACGCATCTTAAAAACTACGACCTTACACATAAATGCAATGTATGCCTGAAGAATCTTCAAACAGGCAATTTTACTTCGGTATTGGCCAGAGCCTATGATGTAAATGAAATCAAAGATTACCCTACCATGCTCGAATTGGAAGTTGCCAATACCTGTAACCTCGAGTGTGTAATGTGTATTGGCGAATTGTCTTCTTCTATAAGAAAAAACAGAGAACAACTACCACCTCTTGAAAGCCCTTACGATGAAGCCTTTGCCGTTCAGTTAGAAGAATTTATTCCTTATTTAAAAGAGTTGAGATTTAATGGGGGCGAACCTTTTTTAATTCCATTGGTGTATTCCATTTTTGAAAAGGTAGAAAGAATTAATCCGAAGCTTAAAATAGTTATTGCCACGAATGGGACTATACTTAACAACAAAGTTAAAACATGGCTTAACCGTTTGAATATACACATCAACTTCTCATTAGATTCTCTTACTGCAGATATTTATGAAGAAATACGCGTGAATGCAAAATTCAAACGTGTGCTCGAAAATTTTGAGTTTTTCAGGCAATACACAAAGTCTAATAAAAGAGTAATGTGCGTAATGGTTAATCCTATGCGCAACAACTGGCATGAAATGCCAGAGTTTATCCGCTTTGCAAATAAAAACAATGTCAATATCTGGTTCAATACCATACACCGCCCCGTTGAATGGGCTATATGGTCGTTGCCATCTAAAGAGCTTGAAAATATTTACCAAGAACTCAACAAAGTTGAGTTCGAGCCTGAATTCAATAATTCTTCATTGTGCTCCTACAATATTAATCTTTACAGAAATCTTATTGACATTCAATTTAAAAATTGGTGGTTAGAAGCTAATGAAAGGGCTTTGGTAGAAGATGTGAAAGAAAAGAAAGACAGCACCTATGAAGATGTTGAATTAACAGTAAAAAATAAACTTCAGAATTTCATATATACTCATTTCAATGAAGGAGAAGACCAGAAAAAAAACAGGCTCTCGCAAATTTTCTCCAAGCTTGACCGCGTTAGCGAAATATTGAAAGAAAGAAATGGCAATATCAATTTTTACATGATTATTATTGAAGCGCCTTCTGATGTATTGTTCACGCAATTAGAAAGTAGAAGTGTCAACAGCCTTGTGGAAGATTTTGAAAATTGGTATTTGCAAAAAGTATCCAACACATAGAAACGCCAAATTTGTTGCTTTTATTTTTGGTTCCAAATAAAACTCTCTCTCGTTCAAAATAGCTCACAAATATTGTTGCCATGCAACCCCAAAAAATTTCTTAGAGTTATTGCTTAAAAAATTAATAACCGTTGTTGTTTATTCCTCGTTTTTAAAAATTATTTCAAAAACTGCTTTTGCTACTTCTGGCTGAAACTTATTTAGCAAATGGCAGTCATCAATAAAAACTTTTTCCTGAAAATTATCGAAAAGCAAACTGAGGTTATAATATTCAATAATGCTATCGTTGTACATTTTCTCTCCGACCTTTTTATAAAAACCTTTATAACAGTCAATATGCGCATTGTAATCATTTTCATCGCCATCCCTGTGATTGCCTACTCCTTTTACCGGCTGTAATACTGCAACGAATCTGTATTGCCGGCATAAAGCTGAAGCGTTCATTACAGCCATATTGTCATACCAAAACTCATCGGGAGAAAATGTCATTTGCTCTTTTAGATGAGGCTTCTTTAAATTTTTTAAAATAGTGTTTCTTAATAAGAAAATAGTGTTGGGAAATAGTAAACTCTTGTCTGCCAGCATTTTCTTAAGTATATCATGCAGATAAAAATTTTCATAGCTCGAATTAAAACATTCATTAGCGCCACTGTACGAAATGTGTATATCGGGAGTGAATGATTTGGCATCTCTGATGAGTTTTAACAACTCCTGCCCCGAGCTATATCCTCCAACTGCTGCCACATATATTTCATGGCAAATTTTCTTTTTATTGAGTAATGTGTGCAAATGATTGGGCCAGTTATTATTATCTAAAACCACATCAGAAGTACTGCCGCCTGTAATTAAAATTTTTACCGGTTTACTGCATGGAGTACTTCCGTACAGAAATATAAAATTATGCTTGATAATGTAACCTCTTTTTTCTATTTCACTATTACTCATCTTCCATCCCAACAGTTGGTCTATTTCGTCAAACACAATATTATGAGGTTGAGCTTTGCTGTTGTTAGATATTGCTCTTAAATCTATTAAAAAAGGCTTCCCTGAATCTTTCGATAAATTAATGAAATAGGCTAATGACTCAATACATAAAAGCAGAAAAACAACACTGATTGCAATATGTATGAAGGTGTTTTTTCGGGCATTCATGGCAGAGTGAAAAATTTAGGCAACATCGGGAGGCTCATATTTTTTTATAAGCTCATAAAATTCAGGGAAAACTTCTTTAAAACTTTCACCTCTGTATTTATCGTGCCTTGCCGTATGTCTGAAAAACTCTCCAAAATCTCTTTCATCGTGCGCATGTAGAAAAGTAATGAGGCTGTCTATAGTTTTTGTTCTTAGCTCGTCCATTTGGTACGTAGTGCTAATATAATTCCTTAGTCGCTCGGAAATAATGTTTTTTATATCGTGAGGAATCAAAGAAATTGAAAGCTGCCAGGGCATATAAACCAAATTCCAGAAAACGGGCATTCCCGGAAAATGTTCATTGAAAAATTCAAAATACTCCGGAAAATAGTAAATATTGAAAGTATCTACCGAGCAGCAAATTTTGCATTGTATTTGGGCATCTCCTGTGTATCCGCCATGCTTAGTGAATTTTTTCATGTTTTCAACTACTTGATTCCAATGAGCGCCATTGCGTTGATACTCGAATCGTTTACCTAGATCATCAATACTGAAGTTGAGATAAACATTTTTGAACTGTTTAAACAGATATACTAACTCATCTGTATAATAAGTAGTATTGGTATTAATCAATAAGGAAATATGATTCGAATGTCCAGTCTGAACGCAGTATCGCATCAATTCAATATTTTCTTCGCTCATCAACGGCTCACCACCAAAAAAACCAATTTGAGTGAAATTGGGCACCCACTTTCTGATGATTTCTTGATTTTCTGGAGTCATGTTGTAGTGTACTTCACTTTCAACATTATATACCTCTTTGGCTTCTTTTATCCACCTGCTCGAAGCGTGAGACCAGCAAATACGGCATCTCAAATTGCAAATATTGCTGGCATTTATCTCCACTCGCATAGGAGTTAATGGTTGTTCTACTTGACTTTCCGGTATATCATATCCATACGAATCGTATCGCATGGGCTTCAATCCCATTGCCTGTTCTTTCCAGCATTGAACACAGCCTTTGTGCCTGATGTTATTTTTGAAATTATTGCGCAAGGTCTTCATATACTCAGAATTCCATGCCTCTTCTATGGTAAATCTATCGGCAGTAATTTCTTTCCCGTCTTGTGTCATAAACCCTGTATGATGACTGCACGGCATATATTTTCCATCGGCAGAAAGTAACACCTGAAAAAAAGGATAATAACAAAAGTCTGTTTCGTCAGGGTTTCTTTTTAGCGTTTTTGCTTTTCTTTTTTTGAATAAATTGGAGAACATAAATTTGCTTTTTCACTATGAACAAATATATGCTATTTTAAGCCATAGGTGTTGTGTAAGCCTTTCATGATTTTTATAAACTTAATCGTTAAGTTTTTTTCAGTTACAGATTTGATTTCTTGGCTTAATCAGAAAACATCTACAAATTATTGCTGATTATCCACATTGCAAGAAGTTCGAAGTCATGCTAAAGTGTTTTATTTTTCAGAAATAAACATGATTATGGAAACGAAAAACGCTGTTATCACGGGAGCAACCAAAGGCATAGGAAGGGCAACGGCTTTGATTTTTGCAAGAAACGGATATAATCTTTGCATCTGTTCGCGCCATGATGCCGATTTGATGAAGTTTGAAGAAGAGTTGCAACAAATCAATCCTTCCATAAAAATACATTGGTTGGCAACCGACCTTTCATCGAAAAACGGTGTGGTAGCTTTTGCCGAATTTGTGCATTCTAAATTCAGCAAAGTAGATATGTTGCTCAATAATGCGGGCATTTTTATTGGAGGTCAACTGCACGATGAACCCGAAGGAGTTATGGAAGAAACACTTTACCTGAATTATTTGTGTGCATATCGCCTTACCCGTCATGTTTTGAAACTCATGTTACCCTACCATAGCGGACATATTTTTAACCTTTGTTCTATTGCCAGTTTCACGGCTTATCCGGGAGGCGGAAGTTACGCTGTTTCAAAATTTGCTTTGTTAGGGTTTTCAAAATCGCTGCGCGAAGAAATGAAGCCGCACAACATCAAAGTAACTGCGTTGATGCCGGGCGCTACTTATACCTCATCTTGGGAATCGGCAGGCTTACCCGAAGACCGCTTTATGCCGGCTGAAGATGTGGCAAATATAATCTTTGCTATGTTTTCACTTAGCAGCCGTACTTGTGTGGAAGAAATTATTATGCGTCCGCAGTTGGGCGATATCTAACCGGTTGATTGTTAGCACTACAATTTTTTAAAATGCCGAATCGTTAGCGAAAGGGTTACGATTAAACCTTTATTTTATTATCTTGTTACAACAACACAACGCTATGCGAATACTCGGCTTACTTATTTATCTTTTTGCAATAGTTCCTTTGCACATATCGGCACAGGGCAATCCGGGCTTGGTGAAAAAATATATCATAGATGGTGATAATGAATCGAAAAACAATTTTCCGGGAGCTATCGAATTTTATTCCAAAGCCATTTCTATAGACCCTTCCAGCAGCGAAGCCTACATGAAGCGGGCAAGAGTTTATTCCATCATGGGCAGATACACAGAAGCGCAGGAAGATTATAACATGGCTTTGAAACTCAATCCCAAAACAGATTTTCTTTATGATGAAAGAGCGCAATTAAAATTGCTTGCTTTCGATTACGAAGGAGCGGTAAGCGATTTAGACCGCGCCATTGCCTTGTCGCCACTCAACGAAAAATTTCTCGACCACAGAGCAGACGTGCGCCTCGAAGCCGATAATTATTCAGATGCCATACTCGACCTGAAAGCCATCATCGAGCAATCGCCAAGAGACACTATATCGTATATGAAACTAGCTCTAGTGTATCTGAAAGCAGAAGAAAATGACTCCGCCCGTTACTATGCGCAACAGGCTTTAGCGTTAGACTCTTCATCATGTGTGGCGCAAAACCTCAAAGGGCTGATTTTAATTTCCGATAAAAAATCTTCGGAAGCCATTCAATGGTTCGATAAGGCTATTGAAATGAATCCTGAAATAGCCCTGAGTTATTTCAACAGAGCTATTGCCAGAAAACACATGGGCGATTACAAAGGCTATTTGAAAGATTTAGAATATGCCACCCGTGCCGATTTGAATTTCCATCAGGCATTTGTGCTGAAAGGCAGAGATGCGCAAACAGAACAATCTTACAATGATGCCATAGGTTTTTACGATGCTGCCATTATTGCCGGAGAAAGTCAAGGCGAAGCACACTTGGGCAGAGGTTATTCCAAAAAAATGTTGGGATTTTACGGAGAAGCCGTGAGTGATTTTAATTTGGCAATACAACAAAATCCCAACGATTCAAGGTTATATATCAATCGCGGAAATGTTTACATGATTTTCGGTGATTATCACAAAGCCATTGCCGATTATTCCAAAGCCATTGAGCTTCAGGAAAATTATGCCGAAGCATACTACAATCGCGGCTTGGCTAAAATTATTCGCTACCGGCAACCGGGAGGTTGCGATGATTTGCGCTACAGCGAAACGTTAGGCTATACTAATGCTAAAGATATTATTGCTTATTTCTGTAAATAACTTTGAATGCAGAGCCACCTTTAGAACCTGAATGTTGCTCTTTTTCAAAAACCGTCAAATTTTCTTTCAGACTCATTATCAGCATTTTTTTTGCATCATTTCAAACAAAATTGGCACGACATCGGAAATTTCCCTACTTTCGCAGTCCATTTTTAAAAAAGTAAAAACAATTATTCATGTCAAAACAGTACGAAACGACACTGATTTTGACCCCGGTGTTTACGGAAGGCGAAGTAAATGACTTTGTTTCCAATATTACCGAATTCCTGAAAACGAACGAAGCCGAAATCGTGCATCAGGAATACTGGGGTCTCCGTCAACTGGCTTACCCGATAGAAAAGAAAACTACGGGACATTATTACACTATCGAATTTACTACGTCAAAACCGGGCGATTTGATAGAGAAAATCGAACTCAACCTTCGCAGAGATGAGAACGTGCTTCGTTATCTCACCATTATGCTCGATAAGTATGCAGTGGAGTTCAACGAGAAAAAGCGCAAAGGCTTAATCGGAAAGAAAAGAGATTCTGTTAAAGAAACTGAAAAAGAGGGGGCTTAATCATGGCAGCAAAACAAGAAATCAAATTCCTTACAGCAGCCAAAATTGGTCCGCGTAAGAAGAAGTATTGCCGCTTTAAGAAAGCGGGTATTAAACATATTGATTACAAAGACACCGAGTTTCTTTTGAAATTCGTCAATGAGCAAGGTAAGATTCTGCCTCGCAGATTGAGTGGTAATTCACTGAAGTTTCAGCGCAAAATTGCCACCGCAGTGAAGCGTGCCCGCCATCTTGCTCTGTTGCCTTTTGTTACTGACCTTTTAAAATAACCGCACGATGGAAGTAATATTATTACAAGATGTAGCCAAACTCGGCAAACAGAACGAGTTGGTGAAAGTTCGCCCCGGATACGGAAGGAACTTCCTTTTGCCTAAAGGATATGCTGTGGTGGCTACCGATACTGCCCGTAAACAACTGAACGAACGCATTAAGCAGGAAGAGCGCAGAGAAGATAAAATCATGGGCAAGCTTCAGGAAATAGTGGACACGCTCAAAGAAACAGTTTTCACTGTTGGCGCCAAAACCGGCACTTCAGGAAAAATATTCGGAAGCGTTACTACCGTTCAGATTGCCGATGCCATTAAAAAGCAAAAAGGTATTAATATAGACCGCAGAAAAATTACGCTTGCGGAAGAAGTAAAAATGTTAGGCACTTATTCTGCCGAAGCAGATTTGCACAAAGACGTAAAAGTGAAAATCAACTTTGAAGTAGTTGGCGAATAATTTTTTTTCAACCTGAAGATAGAAAGCCGTTTCAGCAATGAAGCGGCTTTTTTTGTTCAGGGTATTTATAGTTATAATTTTAACGCTCAGGATTTTTTCAATTTCTAACGACTTTTGAACCATGAAAAAAGCGCTTCTCATTTCACTTCTCATAGCTAACGGCTTATGGCTAATGGCTCAGGAAAACTTCTACCGCAGCAAAGACAACCCGCATTATTGGGGCAACAGAAAACCACATGCTGCCTACTGGCAACAAGATGTGCATTATAAAATTAAAGCCGACATCAATGAAAAAACAGATATTCTTTCAGGCGAAATGCAACTCACCTATTGGAACAACTCACCCGATACGCTGTATGAAGTGTTTTTTCATTTATATGAAAATGCTTTTCAGCCTTGCAGCTATTATCATGATTTGCATTTGAACAACAAGCAAAATCCTAAATACGGCAAATACGAATCGCAATGTTTGGGAACCGAAGTGCCCGTGTTTAAGCACGAAGGAAAAGAAATGAAAATAGAATTGGACAATACCATTTTCAGGGTGAAATTAGAAAAGTCTATTCTGCCCAATACTTCCACCAATTTTGATGTCAGTTTCAAAACTTATTACGACACGGGCGATGTGCGCAGAAGAAATAAAATTTTTAAAACCTTCGGCAACAAACATTTCGATGGCACTCATTGGTACCCAATTATTTGCGTGTATGACAACAAATTCGGTTGGACTACCGACCAGCATTTGGGCAGAGAGTTCTACGCCAACTTCGGAACCTTTGATGTGGAATTAACTTTCGCTTCCAACTTTATTGTAGAAGCAACAGGCGTATTGCAAAACAAAGAAGAAGTGCTGCCCGATTCGCTTCGGAAGAAATTAGACATCAGTAATTTTAAAGACAAACCTTTAGGTTCGCGCCCTTCCGTTATTATTCCTTACGATAGCACTGCCAGAAAAACTTGGAAATATCATGCGGAGAACGTGCACAATTTCGCCTTCACTGCCGACCCTACTTATCGCATTGGCGAAGTGTATTGGGAAGATGTTCAGTGCATTGCTTTAGTGCAAGAACAAAATGCTGCCAATTGGTTGCCTGTTGCCGATTACACCGCTAAGGTGGTAGAACTGTTTTCGCGAGATTTTGGTCGCTATGCATACCCGAAAATGATTGTTGCCGATGCGCGCGATGGCATGGAATATCCCATGCTCACTTTGTGCGGTGGTATATATCCCGCCAACAAAGGTTTAATTGCGCATGAAGTAGGTCACAACTGGTTCTATGGTATGATTGGCAGCAACGAAACCTATCGTGCCATGATGGACGAAGGCTTCACGCAATTCATCACAGTTTGGGCTTTAGAAAATATTCCTGATGAAATCGAAGGGAAAGTTGTGAGTAAAAAATGGAATACTGTTCCAACCTTACCCGTAAGAGATTTGCGCGGCTATTTAGGCTATATGATAGATGCCGTGCGCCACGATGATATGCCGCTCAATACTCACAGCGATATGTTCAATGGCGCTTTGCGTCAAGGTGGTGGCTATCGCCATGTATATGCCAAAACCGCTACCATGCTCTACAACCTGCAATATGTTTTGGGCGACACACTTTTTCAAAATGCCATGAAATATTATTTCTACCAATGGAAAATGGCGCATCCCTATCCCGAAGATTTTCGCAACAGCATTATTCAATACACAAAAGTGGACTTAAACTGGTTTTTCGACCAATGGATGGAGACAACTAAGACGATAGATTATAAGATAGGAAAAGTAAAAAGTAAATCGAAGAGTTCAGGCTTTATTGATATGGGACGTGATTTGTCTTGTTCATTATACAATACCAATATAACTTTCAAACGTAAAGGCGAAATGCAAATGCCTATTGACTTTGCAGTGGTATTAAAAAATAACGATACACTTCATTATCATATTCCTAATACATGGTTTGACAAAACCCAAACTCTCCCCCTTAGAGAGGAGGAGTTGGAGGGAGTTACTGTTTTACCAAGATGGATTGGCTGGCAAAAACTTCAGCCTACATATACCGCCAAAATTCAAACTTCAGCAAAAATAAAAGATGTAATTATAGACCCCAGCAATCGTTTGGCAGATATTGACATGACCAACAACTCCAAACACTCACATACACAATGGCATTGGGACAAGGCTCAGCGTCATTATCCCGATTGGCGCAAATATCATGTTTATAGCCGCCCCGAATTGTGGTGGAACGCCATTGACGGATTTAAAGCGGGTTGGCATTTCAACGGCAACTATATGCAGTATAAGCACAAAATGAGCGTGAGTGTTTGGGTGCCTACCACTTTGGCACATGGAAGCCCCGCCACTTTCAAATATCCGTTCAGAGAATATGGAAATGTTACCGACTATTTAAACTATCGTGTGGAATACGAAACAGGTTTAAATAAAATCATCAAAGGGCTTTCGGTATTTTATATTTCAGGTTATCTCGAAGGCTTGGAGTTTTACAAAACAGGCTTCACTCAACAAATACGCAACAGCAGTATTTCAGCCTATATGAAACTGATGACTCGCCCCAATGTGAATGGCAATTTTTATGTGCTGAATGGTTTATGGCTTACCGAAAGAATCAATAACAGTGTGAATGTCGAATGGAATCATCGCTATCAATATCAAAAGGGTATTGGCAAATTCAATATGACTTTGCGAAGCAACAGCATTGCTTCCGATTATAATTTCTCTTTTGTGGAAGCCACTAAAATCAATTACACTAAACTTTGGAAATTGGAACTGCGCACTCGCTTCTTTGCGCGTTATGGTTTTGGTAGCAATATTCCTTATGAATCGGCATTGAGCTATACCGGAGCTAACAACGAAGAACTAATGGATTATGCATTGCTGCGCTCTAAAGGTTTTGTGCCGCCTGCTTCGGTTCAAAATCAGGCAATGTTCAGCTTTCAGCAAGGAGGTGGCATGAACCTGAGAGGCTATGCAGGCATGTTGCCTTTGTCATTTCAGGATATTGGAGTAGGTTATGCACTGGCTTCAAGTGGTGCTTCTGTAAATGCCGAAATAGACATAGATGGTTTGGTAAAATTTCAACCCAAGAAATTCAAAAACTGGCTGCATATAGATGTGTATTTATTTGCCGATGCAGGCATAGGAAGAAATCAGGGAGTGAGCCCAATAATTACTCCTGAGTTGCCTTATGTTCAGAATTTTGAAAAAACACTTTTAGCCGATGCAGGTGCAGGTATTGTTTTCAATATTAAACGTTGGGGAAAGAACAGTACTATTAAACCTTTTAGCATAAGATTTGATATGCCGTTTTGGGTGAGCAATAGCAGCGTTTTGAATCAAAACAATTTTGCCAACAGATGGGTTTTTGGGTTATTTAGGAGTTTCTAGGAAAATATTATCAAACTATACAAACAAAACCTAACCTGCATTTGCTTGAAAATCAGCCATAATTTTGAGCGCAGAATTTTTTATCAGATTTTTTTGAAAAAGAATTTGCAGAATAAATAAATAGCTCTACTTTTGTGTCCCCGTTCGGAAAGGGGTTCACACGAAAAACATCCGAAAGTTCTTTGAGATATTGGAAAAACAGCGAAAAAGTACAGGTAAAAGTCAATTCTAACAAAAACAGAATTTTAACTTCTCTTACAATGGAGAGTTTGATCCTGGCTCAGGATGAACGCTAGCGGCAGGCTTAATA